>JAAYXU010000263.1 GCA_012515725.1 Clostridiales bacterium
CTCGCGCTGGCGCTCATAATGGCACGGGGATTCGCGCTGTATAGAATGGTGCTGTAATCCATCCCACAAACGAAAAACAGCGAATACAGGGTGAATTTGTCAAACCGATATGTTATAATGTGCGCATACATATAGGGGGGTTCATTATGAATGCCATTTATAAAGAGTCCAATGCGCAATGGGTCATCACTATCGACATGGATATGGATCTCTATACAGTACCCAGGCTACGCGAGCTGATGCTGGACTGCATCGCAAAAAGGCAGGCCGGTATCGAGCTAGACTGCGCGGGCATGGGGTATATAGACAGCACCGGGCTGGGGGTTCTGGTCAGCACGCTCAACAAGGTGCGCGCCTACGACGGCACGATCACTATCACCGGACTCAAGCCGCATATCCGGAAGATATTTAAAATCACCGGGCTGGAGGGAATATTCAGCCTGAAGGAGTAGCCGAATGGATTGCCTGCATTTCGAATTTCCCGCCAAAGCCGAATACCTGCTGTCGGTTCGGCTTCTGGTGTCCTCTATCGGCGCGCGGATCGATATGGACATAGACGAAATAGAGGATCTCAAAAGCGGCGCGGCCGAGGCCTGCCTGGCCGTGATGGGAAGCGGTTCCCCGGCGCGGATTGCATGCCGGTTCGAGATCGACGGCGACGCGCTGCGGGCGCGGATAACGGGCGAGGGCACGTCGTCCGAGTTGCCCGAATTTAACTCTACCGAGGCGGAGCTCTCCCGGTACATGCTGGAGGCGCTGGTCGAGCAGGCCGAGTTCACGCAGGACGAGTCGGGCGCGATCCGTGCCGTGTCGTTCCTCAAGCGCCGCGAGCGGAGGCCCGAGCGGTGAGCGATAGAATCGACCAGCCGGAGGGAGTGCCGGAAGACATAGACGATCTTCTGGAGGAGTACGCCAGAACCAGGGACCCGGCGCTGCGAAACCGGATCCATGCGCACTACGAGTATCTGGCGCAGATGGTCGCGCGGCGCTACGCCGGGCGGGGCGTTGAGTATGAGGATCTCTGCCAGGTAGCACTTCTTTCGCTTCTCAAGGCGGTGGATCGCTACGACCCCAGCCGAGGGGTGCGCTTTCAGAGCTTCGCGATCCCAACGATAATGGGCGAAATAAAGAACTACTTCCGGGGCCACAGCCAGGCGGTCCGCCTCCCAAGGCGCAATCGCGAGGCCATCTCGCAGCTCCACGGCGTCGTAAACGATCTGTCTATCGAGCTTGGCAGAAAGCCCCGCACCGACGAGATAGCCGAGCGCATGGGGGTAACCGCCGAGTATGTGCTGGAGCTAATCGAAGCCGAGCACAGCATCCGCACGACATCGCTGGACAGCCTGCCGCCCGACAGCGAGGAGGGCGGCGTCTCCTACCGGCTGGGCTTTGACGACAGGGGCTTCGCGCAGGTAGAGAACCAGCAGTTCCTGCGCACCATGCTCTCCGCGCTGGAGCCGCAGGAGCGGTACGTGATATTGCAGCGATTTTATCGCAATCTCAGCCAGCGGGAGATCGCCGCGCATCTTGGCATATCGCAGATGACCGTTTCACGAATAGAGAAAAGGGTGCTCGCCGCGATGCGCAGCCGCCTGGAGGAAGGATAGTACGCCGATATCGCATTTTGTAATGACTGTTTAGCCCGCATGGTCCCGGGTTACTATATGGTCGTCGGGCTATAAACAAACCGACTCCTTGGGGGAGAAAAATGTTGAGAAACCGGTACGTCATAAGGACCCTGCCGGAAATGCGCGAAACGATAGCCAACATATTAGGCGGCATAACGGAAGACCGGAGCGTGGATGAAGCGTCGCTTTTTAATATACGACTCGTACTTAATGAACTCATCGTCAACGCGTTCATACACGGCAACGCGGACGCGCAGGACGCTCCCGTAACCGTGCTCGTCGATCCCGACGAGACCGAGCCCGCTCTCACGATCGAGGTAGAGGACGGCGGCGCCGGATTTACTGCCGCTCCGCCGGCCGAACAGGCGGGCGGCTCCATACGCGAACATGGCAGGGGCCTCGTCCTTGTCAAAGCGCTTACCCGCGAAATGGCGTTCAACGAACGCGGAAACAGGGTCTGCGTCCGGATGAATCTGTAGAATTGGCACGAATAATCCTTTTCTGCGCCGCGGAGAAGGGTTTTTTTTTATTGGATCGAATAATACCCGACACGCCGGATACGCGCGGTCACCGCGGGCAAGACGCCGAGGCCGCGTTCGCGACGGTTGCCGAACGCTACTGTTTACGATATAATGAGTAAACAACGCAAGAAAATGCTAAAACGAACGGCGCGAAGGGAGGGGGCTTATGACGGTGAGGGGAAAACGGAAATACCGAATCAAGCCCCGCTTTTACGTGCTGGTGGCCATGCTTGTCGCTCTTCTCGTATGGGGCGGCGTGACCCTCATACAGAGACTGGTTCCCCCGCGCGTCGACTGGGGACGCCTTGAAACCGACCAGGAGGTCACGGCTATACTGCTGCGCGACGAGCGCGTCGTGCTCTCCGAGGAATACGCGCGCATGGACTGCCTGGTGGCGGAGGGCGAGCTGGTCGACGCCGGGGAGGAACTGGCGGTACTCTACACATCGGGCTACTCGGAGAAGGATATACAAAACCTCGTGCAGCTGCGCGCCGATATAAAGGACTATCAGCAGATAAATATACTCAAGGCGTTCGTCGATAAGGACCTTGAGAGCCTCAATAACGAGATACGCGATAAGGTCGACCAGATCACCGCGCTGGCCGCCCGAGGAGAGAGCAGGGGACTGCTGGTTCACGAGCGCGAGCTTGCCCAGCTCATGGATCAGCGGCGGCTCTACATGAACAGTACCGTGCAGCCCGACGAGACCCTGTCGGGCATGTACGAGCGTGAGAACGCGCTCATCGAGAAAATCAACCATACCCGACAGGTCATAAAGGCCGAGGGCGGCGGCGTGGTCAGCTACTTCCTGGATGGCTACGAGAGCCGGTATAGTATCGATACGCTGGATGGCCTCGATATCCGCACCGTTTCCGACACGAAGGACAAGCTCCTTTCGGGCGGCGTTGCCGTAAAAGCCGGCACCGACGGCGTCGTGGGTATAGGCGAACCGCTGTACCGGCTGGTCAATCCGAACAGGTGGTACGCGCTCATCGTACTGCCCCGGCTACAGAATACGCTCGTCAAGGGCGGCGTATGCGATATAAGCTTCGAGGGCTATGAGGAAAAACTGCTGACAGCCCATGTGTACAATGTAGTCGAGCAGGGCCGCTACGCCCTTGTGGTGCTCCAGCTTGGCGATCCGATCGGCTCCCTGCTAAGCCTCCGCCTGGTGGACGGGCATATTGGGCGCAGTCTGGAGGGATTCAAGGTTCCTGCCGGAGCGGTGAATGAGAAGGACGGCGCACAGGGCGTCACCGTCATGATAGATGGCAGTCCGCGGTTTATAGAGGTCGAGGTGCTGGCCCAGGACAGCCGGCACGCGATCGTC
>JAAYXU010000264.1 GCA_012515725.1 Clostridiales bacterium
CCAGTTCCTCAGCCGCTATGAGCGGATGGATTTCCCCCGTATGTACAGTCTGCTGTCCGCTCATTCGAAGAGAGAGATTTCCCTCAACGAGTTCTGCGACCGCTATGAATCGTTATTCGATGCGATGAAGGTCACGTCGGTCGTCTGTACCGCGATGGAAGCCACGACCCAGAGCGAAACAGGCCGGACGATACCCTTCACGGTAGCGGTTGAGAGCGAACGGCTTGGCTCTTTCACGCTCGAAATGACTCTTCCGCTTGAGCTGCAAAAGAGGCGCTGGGGCGTGGACTGGTCGCCCTCGCTCATACTGCCCGATATGAAGGACGGCGACGAGATACGGCTGTACCCGATCGCGGCGTCACGCGGAGAGATATTCGACGCGTCGGGCAATCTGCTGGCGGCAAACGACCATGCGCCCACAGTCTATGTCGATCTCGATCTTGTGGACGATCCCGAGGCGCTGGTGCGGATGCTGGCTCCGATGCTGCTCATCAGCGAGTCTACGCTGCGCACAAAGATGACCGCTCTCTTCGAGGAGGAGCCAACGCAGACCGGCGAGGAGAGCGCGTCCGCACCGTCCAGGGTGCGCCTTGTAGTCCTCAAAGCCTATACCGAGGCCGAGATGACTCCGGAATTCGAGGAGTCTCTTTTGACGCTGCCGGGGGTGGGAATCGAGAGAAACTCGTTCACGCCCATCCGCTCCTATCCCTACGGGCAGCTTCTTGCCCACCTGCTGGGCTACACCGGCCCGGTCACCGCCGAAGATCTGGACGCGAACCCCGGTATGACCATACCCTCTGACGGTCTTATCGGCAAGGCCGGCCTTGAGAAAAGCTACAACGACGCGCTGACCGGCACACCCGGCTGGGAGCTCGTTATTCTATCCGAGGACGGTAAAAGGCGGCAGATCGTTCGCCGCGCGGCACAGAATGGCCAGGACCTGCGGCTTTCGATCGATATCGAGCTGCAGCGGCAGGCCGAGCTGCAGCTCATGGAGTATCTGACCGCCGACATGGCCGGTACCGTCGTGGTGCTCGACCCCGACACAGGCTTCCTGCAGGCTCTCGCAAGCTATCCGGCTTTCGACCCAAACGACTTCACGCTGGGCATCAGCGAAACCCTGTGGAAATATTATAACGATCCCAAAAACAACCTGCCTCTCTTCGACCGGGCTACCCGGGGCCTGTATCCTCCTGGCTCCACCCTGAAGCCGTTCACCGCGTCCATCGCGCTCATGAGCGGGGCCGTGAACAGCGATTATGTGTTTCAGGGAACGATCGAGGACAATCTGTGGACCCCCGATATTCCCGGATGGGTATATCCCCCCATCAAGCGCTATTCCTCAACGCCCAACCCGCTCAATATGCGCAACGCGATGATTCACTCCGACAATATTTTCTTCGCGGACATCGCGATGCGTACAGGGACCGCCGAGTTTTACAGGTACTGCCAGCAGTTCGGCTTGGATCGCGCCATTCCGTCGGACGTGTCGGTTTCCAAACCCGGCATAACCAACTCGGGGGAGTTCGAGACGATCAAGGATCTGGCCGACTCGGGGTACGGACAGGGCGAGATTCTTATAACGCCGCTGCAGATGGCATCACTCTTTGCATCCCTCGCGAACGGCGGCACCGTCTATTCTCCCGCGATGGTCGAGTCTCTGTGCCGTACTACGGGCCGGGAGTACGAAACCGTGAAAGAAACGCAGCCCACGCCGTGGATATCGGGCGCGATTGCCGATGACGTGCTGGAAAAAGTCGAGCCGCTGCTGCGCCTGGTCGTTTCCGAGGGAACCGCGAAAAGCATCAATGTGGACGGTCTGGACGTACACGGCAAAACCGGAACCGCGCAGATCGGCGACGACCGTACGCGGGAGATCGCGTGGATCATTGGCTATACCGCCTCTGTGTGCGAATCCACCGGAACGCGGCGTCTCGTATGCGTCACGCTGGAGGTACCCGCCGGAGAGGCGGACTTCCGGGGAAAGATTGCCAAAGCATTGCTGATGCAATAATAATAGAAAGGATATATCCATGAAAAGCTATCGCCAGGAGCTGACATTCACGGTACCAACCCGCCGCGCTTTCATCAACATCACCCCCCAGGCGGAAAAAGCCCTTGCCGACAGCGGCATCCGGGAAGGTCTTTGTCTCGTGAACGCGATGCACATTACCGCCAGCGTGTTTATAAACGACGACGAAGGCGGGCTGCACCAGGACTTCGAGCGCTGGCTGGAGGAACTGGCGCCCGAAAAGCCCTACGACCGCTACAGCCACAACGGGTACGAAGATAACGCCGACGCCCACCTCAAGCGCTCGGTGATGGGACGCGAGGTGGTTGTCGCCGTGACGGGCGGCAGGCTCGATTTAGGCCCCTGGGAGCAGATATTCTACGGTGAGTTCGACGGGAAACGCCGCAAGCGGGTGCTCATTAAGATCATCGGGGAGTGACGGCCCGGCGTTCGCGCAGGAGCGCCTTTACGCACCTCAAGTGTAGGAAGGAGACCGGTATTGCTACATC
>JAAYXU010000031.1 GCA_012515725.1 Clostridiales bacterium
CGACGCTCTTTATAACCTGACAAAGGAAATCGTGCGCGCCAAGATACTGCGGGACGGCGTCCGTCCCGACGGTCGCGCTCTAAGCGAGATCCGTCCGATCTGGTCCGAGGTCGGAATACTGCCCCGTACGCACGGTTCGGCGGTATTTACCCGCGGTCAGACACAGGTCATGACGATCGCGACGCTGGGCCCGATCGCCGAGCAGCAGAAGCTGGACGGCATCACGAACGAGGAATTCAAGCGCTACATGCACCACTACAACATGATGCCCTACAGCGTAGGCGAGGCCAAGCCGCTGCGCAGTCCCGGCCGCCGCGAGATCGGCCACGGCGCGCTGGCCGAGCGGGCGCTTCTGCCGGTCATACCCAGCGAGGAGGACTTCCCCTACGCGATCCGCCTTGTCTCTGAGGTGCTTTCATCGAACGGCTCCACCTCCCAGGCAAGCGTATGCGGCTCGACGCTGTCCCTCATGGACGCGGGCGTACCCATCAGAAAGCCAGTGGCGGGCGTCGCGATGGGTCTTATCAAAGACCCCGAGAGCGGAAAGGTGGCCATACTGACCGATATACAGGGCCTGGAAGACTTCCTGGGCGATATGGACTTCAAGGTAGCCGGTACCGATGAGGGTATAACGGCCATACAGATGGACATCAAAATCAAGGGCATCGACCGCGCGATACTGGAGACCGCGCTGGCTCAGGCGCTTGAGGGACGGCTCTTCATACTGGGCAAGATGATGGAGACGATCAGCCAGCCCAGACCGCAGCTGTCCAAGTACGCGCCCAAGATCATATCCTTCACAATTAATCCCGACAAGATCCGCGAAGTCATCGGGCCCGGAGGAAAGGTTATCAACAAGATCATCGAGGAGACCGGCGTCAAGATCGACATCGAGGACGACGGCCGCGTATTCATAGCCACCGCCGACGAGGAAGCCTCCCGCAAGGCACGCGGCATGATCGAAGCCATCGTCAAGGAGGTCGAGGTCGGCGAGGTATATTTCGGCACGGTGGTCCGGCTCATGAAGTTCGGCGCGTTCGTTCAGCTGCTGCCCGGCAAGGACGGCATGGTTCACATATCGAAGCTGGCCGACCGTCATGTCGATAAGATTGAGGACGAGGTGAACATCGGCGACAAGGTGCTCGTAAAGGTCATCGAGATCGACAGCCAGGGCCGCGTCAACCTGACACGCAAAGGACTTCTGGAGCAGGAAAAGAAGATGAAGGAAGAACTGGCCGGCAAATAACACTTTACAGTAAGCGTAAGCCGCGGAGGATTGCGCCGCGGCTTCGCGCGTCCGAATCCGTCTCGCAACCGGGATCATGCCCGGCAAGGAGATCCGAAATGCCCCAGACGGGTACAGCTCCGCAGAGATCGCCCGAGAGCCGCACAGAGCCGGTTCGCGGCTCTGTGTTTTTTAAGCTCATACAGTGGACAAGCCCCCGCAGGAATATGCTGCTGGGGCTTCTCTTCGTACTCATAGCCTATATAGGCGTCTGCTGGCTGCTGGGCCTCAATCTTACTGAGCACAGCGTCTACGACAGCTATACGCTTCAGGCGATGACATGGCGCCAGGGGCGCATCGCGCTTCAAAGGGATTATCCGCATCTGGAGCTTGCGATTTACGAGGGCCGCTACTATGTCAGTTTTCCGCCATTTCCCGCGGTGCCAATGCTGCTGCTCACGTTTGTTTTCGGTCAGAATACGCCCAGCCGTCTGGTAGCGATGCTGCTCTTCGTCGGTTCCTATCTATTAGGATACCGGATCGCACGGCGGCACGGCCAGTCCGATAGAAACGCCGCGCTTCTTTCGTGCTTTCTGACCGCCGGGTGCAATATGATGGAGGTCAGCCTCTTTGGCGGCGTGTGGAATATGGCGCAGGTCATGGGCTTTTTCCTGACGCTTGCGGCGGTTCTGGGCGTGGAGAGCACGCGCAGGAGCGCCCGCGGCTGGGGTCTCGTCGCGCTTGCCTGCGCGGTGGGCTGCCGTCCATTTCAGGCAGTATATGTGCCGCTCACTCTGCTCATGTGCTGGCGCGCGGAGCGCCGCGAGGGTACGGTGCGCCAGGCGCTTGGGCGGCTTGCCCAGCTGATCATCGCGCCCGCGCTCATCGCTGTGCTGTACGGCGCGTACAACATCGTCCGGTTCGGCAATCCGCTGGAATTCGGGCACAACTACCTGCCCGAGTTCACGAGAAGCGCCACCGGGCAGTTCAACCTCTCGAACATCCCCGTCAACCTCCGGAATATACTTCGCCTGCCATGGTTCGAAAACGGGCTGCTGCTCTTTCCTTCGGCGTCCGGGTTCGCGTTCTATATAGCAAACCCGATGTTTATCGCCGCGGCACTGTCCGCGGTGGTCAGGACCCACGACCCGCGAAAAGGCGATCGGCCTGCCGGGAGCCCGTCTCGTCGCGCGCTCGACGTAATCGACGGCCTCATACTGCTGCTCTCGGCCTTTCATTTCGTCGCGCTGCTAACGCATCATTCATTCGGCGGCGTGCAGTTTGGTACCCGGTATCTGTGCGACCTAATACCGGCGCTGTACCTTTTCACGCTCAGGGGACGCCCTTGGCGGCTCCGCGGTTACGAAGCGCCGCTCATTCTGTGGGGGATCTTTTTCAATATCTACGGCGCGCTCGTCTTTCACATGCACTATCTGGGCGCGAGCCGGTTTTGACGTACTTCCCCGCCGGCATTTGGCCGTATATTCCGCCCGGTTAACCGAAAAATACAACATGGTGGTCGGATGCTCTCTTTCCCCGCGCCG
>JAAYXU010000265.1 GCA_012515725.1 Clostridiales bacterium
CGGGATTGTTGTCATGGTCACACTCAGGCGCATATGCTGAATAAGAATACCATATGAGGAGGAGCGATATGACTACAGAATCTGTCGCAGCGCAAGCAGAGATGAGAGCGGCCGGACTGCCCGCGCTGCTAGGCGCGTCACCCGTGCTGCCCCTGCTGCTGCTGGTTCCGCTGCTGATGCGCACACGCTCTTCAGTCACGCCTACGCAGGCCGCGAGGGCCGTTAGTCAGGATAGTCCGGAGCCGCCGGCCGCCCCGGAGCCGCCAGGCATCACAGGCCGATCCGCAGGCTCGCGTCGTTCGCTTCCCATCACCGAGCGATTCCCCGACTATGGTAAATCCGCGGACCGTAACTCGGAGCCGGACACCGATACGGGAAAGCCCTCCGAGGTGAAAAGCGGCGCGGAAGTGGTCAACCCTCCCGTTGCGCGACGCTCCTTCCCCGATATGGATCTGCTGGGCTTTCTTTCGGACGCGGCCCCCTATATACCAGGAATGAACGCGAATCCGATCGCGCGGATTATACAAGCCCGCGAGATCGCCGACCAGATCCGTTCTTTTCAGATCAATCCAATCCCGGCGTTGGCCGCTCCCGCGGCCCAACGGACATCGGAGATTCCGCTGGGACTCATAAGCGCCGTCAGGCGGAACATGCGCAGCAACATACCGTCCACGCTGAGCAAGACCGAGCAGATCATACAGCTGGTCAAAACGCTGCAGAGCGGCGGCGGAAACATGCTTCAGAGTCTCACGGGATTGGCCCAAAGCATCAACCCTGTCAGGACAACAGGCCAGATCGAGTCCTCAGCCAGTCTGCAGGGCGAGGATTCACGGGAGCTGGACGGGCCGGTCGGAAACGCGCTCAGCCGGGCGCTCGTCAACATGGACGATAAAAAGCGCCAGCAGTTCATCCGCATGGCGCAGGACATGATAGACAAAATGAAATAGATGATACGCCTTCGGCAGAACGGACTATCGCCACTGGCCGTCTTAATAAAGCTTTTCGCGCTGCTTTCATTGATACAAGGGCGGGATGAGGCCATCCCGCCCCGCGTCAATGCGCTATGGATTTAATTACCTCGGACGCTGATCCTCCGCGCGCAGCGCGCGCCTGACCGCCGGTATGACGGCCAGCGCCAACGCGCCGCCAATCAGCGCCGTCACGAGCTGGGGCCAGCTAAAATTAAGACTCAGTGCTGCGGTCATCGCCGCGGTCTTTTCAGCCGGTAATCCCTGCGCCGGAAGTATGAAGCGCACAAAGAACTGTGCGATGGCTCCCCACAGTAAAATCGACTTGAGAGCCGAAGCGACGCCGACCGCGATCCATCCTCGTCCATTATCCATACCGATCCGGCGCAGTATCCACTCGAAGACCAGTACGAGTACGATGTTTCCCGCGGCCACAAAGGGTATGAGTATGGCAAGAGCCAGATGATTCTGCAGGAAGGCCACGACCGGCGTCAGTACAGCGATCAATACGCTGCCCCGCCATCCAACGATCCCGGCGGCAACCAGGAGACCCAGGTTGACCAGGGAGCCGATGATGAGCGTTCCCGCTATCGTCCCGACGCCTGGCAGAACCCGGCGCAGCTCCTGAAAAAGGAGCGTTACGGCCAGCAGCAGGGCCGTCCGGGTTATGAGTCTGATATTCTCTTTACGATCCGACATAATGATTCATTCTCCTTTTCATATTAGTCGTCATAGATCCTGGAAGTCAGCATACTCTTAGCCTGTACGCCGGCCATCGCGCCCAGTCTGCCGGCCATAGCCCCGATCTCATCGTTGGATCCGTCGACCACTACGGATATGACGGATACTCCCCGCTTCTCGTAGGGGATTCCCATACGCCCGACAATGACATGCGCGTAGCGGGACAGTATCTCGTTGACTGCCGCGGCGCTTCGGCCGGGTTCCTCCACCACGATCGCGACAACGCCAATTCTCCGGGACATGCGCTCACCTCCTTCCCAACGAAAAAGCCTTCCCGCTATGGCTGGGAAGGCTCTGCAGTGCGCATATCCGAATCCCCGGCGGCGGATCAGCGAACCTCTCCGCATCCGTGGGTCTTCCGGCCTTCCCTCCCTCTCGGGCTCTACCCTCGTGGTCAGTAATTTCGGTTGAGGTTTTTCGTTTGTTACCGCCGGCTGAACCATAGCCATGACGGCTGGACCGACTCCATGTAGAGGTCCATATTCCGTGCGAGCGGCACGAACCCCAGATCGCTGATACCGTGTTCGTAATCAGTATGCTCTCCGGATAGAGTTCGGCCCTCCCGCTCGTAGTCTACCCAAATCATCGAGGGAACCTTCTCCAGCGTGTCGTCTATCTTGATCTCCTGCATGACCGCCGCGCCGTTGATCCTGAGAAGCACGTCCCCCGGACGCAGTCCCATTTTCTGTGCGATGGATCCTGACCGCACGTCCAGTACCCGGATGCCGCGCCTGGGTGTCCCGCACCAGGGCTCCTGCGCTTTTTTCGCTAGGCTACGCTCCAGTATCCAACCTGCGACGCATATGACCGCGCTCAGGCCGACGATGATAGGAAGCTGCCACGACGCGCCCGCCATGAAAAATCCCGCCGATGCAAGAATTCCTCCGGAGATCAGCATGAAAAGGCTCCTTCGGACTACGACTGCATGCAGCGACTCGCGGTGGGCAGTAA
>JAAYXU010000032.1 GCA_012515725.1 Clostridiales bacterium
CCAGAAGTACCCGGCGGAGTGCATCGATATATTCGTCGTAGCCGACAACTGCACCGACGAAACGGCCGCGGTCGCGCGGCAGGCCGGGGCCGTCGTGTGGGAGCGCTCCAACAGGCAGTACGTGGGCAAGGGCTACGCGCTGGCGTTTCTGTTCGGCTGCATAGAGGAAACCCGGGGCCTTGGCACGTACGACGGCTATTTCATATTCGACGCGGACAATCTGCTGGACGAGCAGTATATCGCGCGTATGAACGACGTTTTTTCGGCTGGATACCGGATCGTCACCAGCTACCGCAATTCAAAGAACTACGCGAGCAACTGGATCTCTGCCGGATACTCGCTGTGGTTTATACGCGAGTCCCGCTATTTGAACGGGGCGAGGATGCTCCTTGGGACGAGCTGCGCCGTTTCGGGCACCGGTTTTCTAGTGCACCGCGACATCATACTGCGCAACGGCGGATGGAATCATTTCCTGCTGACCGAGGATATCGAGTTCACGGTGGACAGCATACTGCAGGGCGAGCGCATCGGGTACTGCCACGACGCGATACTCTACGACGAGCAGCCTGTCACGTTCGGCCAGTCGTGGCGGCAGCGTCTGCGGTGGGCCAAGGGATTCCTGCAGGTATTCCACAACTATGGGACAAAAATGCTCAGGGGCATATTCGCATACGGCGGCTTTTCCTGCTTTGATATGATGATGGCGATATTCCCGGCGATACTTCTGACCATCACGGGCGCGCTGATCAACGCGGCCGGTGCGGTCGTCAGCTTTCTCTACTACGACTGGAACACACTGACGCTGCTGCGCTCGGTATTGGAGACGCTGCGCAACGCCTACGGGCTGCTTTTCGCGGTAGGACTAGTCACCGTCGTCACCGAATGGCGGCGCATACACTGCGGCGCGCTCCAAAAGATACTCTATTTGTTCACGTTCCCGCTTTTCATGTTCACGTATATACCGATATCGGTCACGGCGCTGTTTAAAAAAGTCGAGTGGACGCCCATCAGCCACTCGATCACAAGGTCGCTGGACGACGTGCGCTCCCCGTCGGAGCGTTAGCCGCCCTCCGGTTCGCCCCCGCCTACTTATGGTACGGCTCGCCCCGGATTATGCGAAATCCCCTGTATATCTGCTCGAGAAGAATGACCCGCATCAGCTGGTGCGGGTAGGTCATCGCGCCAAAGGATACGCAGTGGGCGGCGTGCGCGGTAAACTCCGCGGGAAACCCGAGCGAGCCTCCGATCAGAAAAGCCATCCTCTTTCCGGCCATTTCATGGATCCCAAGGAAGGCCGCGAATTCCTCGCTGGTCATCGCGGTACCCCGGCGATCCAGCGCGACCGTCACCGCGCCCTGGGGCGCCTTTCCGCGCAGCGCCTCGCTTTCCTGCAGACGTATCCGCTCGGCCATGCGCTCTGAGAGGTTTTCGGGAGCCGGCAGATCGGGTACCTCCGTGAGCGTCAGGCGGCAGTACCGCGAAAGCCTCCGCGCATATTCTTCCACTGCGTCCCGATAGAAGCGCTCCCCCAGCCTACCGACCGCCAGCACATCGATCTGCATACCCTTGCTACATTCCCAGCGATCCGAGGACGCCAAAGAGCTGCAGCGCCTCTACGAGCAGCATCGCTGTCATGATGAAGGCGCTCGCCCAGATCGGTATATAGTGCCAGGCCCGCGCGGGAAGCCCGGGCTCGGGGACCGGGGGCCGCGTGATCCTGCGGTAGCCCCACACGAGGGCCGCGAACGCGCCCGCGCCCACCGCCGCCAGCACGCCGTAGATAATCAGCGAGTAGCCGATCACCGCGGGGTCCGCGATTGCCGCGGGGTCGGACTCAATGAGCCCGGGCGGCAGCTCGATACCCTGCGTGGCGTAGAGCAAAAGCACCTGTATCGCGTTATTGGCAGCGTGAAACGCGATCGACGGCCATATAGAACCCGAGCGCAGCGCGAGCCATCCCAGCAGCAGTCCGTACAGCAGCGTAAAGGGCAGCGACTCCACCGATGTGTGCATGAGCATGAAGAGAAGCGACGTAATAAGAAGCGCCGCCCCATGTCTTCCGCTCCGCGAAATGGCTGGCAGAAGCGTCCCGCGAAACAGAAACTCCTCGGCAAGAGCGGCCGAAACCGCTATAGAGAGAACGCCCAGCGCCATGCGGACGGGCGTATCCATCGCGGGAAAGATCGCCTCGGCAGGTTTCCCGCCCAGAGTCCCTATGAGCGAGAGCCATATGAGCTGTATGAATATGATAACGATGTATCCGGCAAAGGCCATCATAATCGCAATCGCGACCTGTCCGGCGGTGCACCGCCGGATGCCCAGCGACGCGATCCCGACGCGCCGAATGAGCGCGTAGAGAGCGCCGGGAATGAGAAAGCAGCCGATCTCGACAAGTATCGTGACGGTGTGCCAGTTCTTCCCGCCCTCCAGATAGTCGGGCGCCAGAGACGGTATCAGCATCGCGGCCGCCACGAAGAGGACCGTAGAGACGAGCAGTATGCACCCGGCCTCCAGTACGCTCAGTTTTCGCATGTCGAATCTCCTTGCGCCCGAATCGAAAATAACGGTTTCAGCATACAGAAGGACTGGCGAATTGTCAATGCGTTTCAGCGATGTTCTGCGATGCTTTCGCCTGGCGATGTTTTGTCATCATTCCCCTTTAAAGAATAACCGCTCCACAATAATATTGTTGATGTTTTTTTTATGGCGGTATAGTATAATGTGGTTATGCCAATAAAGCATACGAGGTGAATGATTTGAAAAAGACTCCATTACTGCTAAGTCTCATACTATCTCTGCTCATGATACTCATGACCGCCTGTGGCAACAGCGCCACGCAGCGCATCGGAGGCGACGAGGATGATACCCCGGCGCAGACCCGGAACGCGGGCGATGATAACGACGGAGACGATGAGGAACCCGACGACGACGAAGACCCCGGCGTCACCAGTAATCCAGCCAATACCGATGTGTCGGTAGCGGGAGCCTATGGCCGGTACATCGAAGCAAAGAGCGCATCCTATGAGAGCCTGAGCGCCATTATGGATGAGAGCGATCAATTTCCGGTTTCTCTGAGCATAGCGCTTCTTCCCATTGCGATGATAGACCTGGCGGCTATACCGATGACTCTGCTGCAGGCCGATAACACCGCCGCGCTGACAGCGGCTGGTTTCTTTGGGTTTACAGGGCTCGATCTGGAGAACGACGGACGTCATTTCCGGATGAGCTATAAAACCGAAGAAGAATCGTTTACATGGGAGGGCGATTTCGACGCCGCGACCGATTCGGTGACCTGCACGGTCAAAACCGATGATAAACTGAGCATGATCATTGAGTTTTCAGGGGACGGCGGCTGGGCCAGCCAGCACTACTCGCAAAATGACGACGGAACCTTCTCTCTTATTAAATTCATGACAGTGGGCGACGATTATGGATTCGGATTGACAGACAGCGTCTCGGGCGAGCCCCCCAGCATATTTAAGAACAATCCTGATTCCTTTGATTATATCAAGGACTGCGAAACCTGGGTGTGCTTCGTGGATGGCAAGGGCGAGTCGATGCTCGACGGGGAAATAACCGAATTTGAATGAAATAGAGCGTTAAAGAGCCGCCCATCAGGGCGGCTCTTCATATTTTTATTTGCTGTTGTGTCCGCGGCTCTTGAATCCCTTTTTCTCCATGATATCGAGCCAGCTTTTCAGGCGGCTTAGAAAGTCTACGTTGCTCTGCGTGCGGCTGATCATATCGATGAGCAGCTCTGTCGCGTCCTCCTGGTTTCCGGCCAGGAGCTTACGCACGGCCCAGATGCCCTCCATCTCGGCCTCGCTTAGCAGTATTTCCTCCTTGCGCGTGCCCGAGCGGTAGAGGTCGATTGCCGGGAAAACGCGCCGCTCCTGCAGCTTGCGGTCAAGGTGCAGCTCCATGTTGCCGGTGCCCTTGAATTCCTCGTAAATGATATCGTCCAGCCTGCTTCCCGTGTCGATGAGCGCTGTAGCGAGTATCGTCAGGCTGCCGCCCTCCTCGATATTGCGGGCCGCGCCAAAGAAACGCTTGGGCTTGTAGAGCGCGCCCGGATCCAGTCCGCCCGACAGCGAGCGGCCGCTGGGGGGGACCGTCAGGTTATAGGCGCGCGCCAGCCGGGTGATCGA
>JAAYXU010000266.1 GCA_012515725.1 Clostridiales bacterium
CCGGTATTGCTACATCAGGTTAAAAAAACAAAGCTCTACGAGGAAATCATACGGCAGCTCACAGACCTCATGCGCCGGGGCGCGCTCAGGCCAGGCGACCGGCTGCCGTCCGAGCGGGATCTTGCGGCCAGCCTGGGCGTAAGCAGGACCGCGATACGCGAAGCGCTGCGCTCTATGGAGTCAATGGGTATGATAGAGTCACGCGTGGGCGGTGGTACATTTGTACGGAAGGTCACGCTGGGCAGCGTCATCGACTCGGTATCGTCGATACTCTCGCTCGACCGCAAGCGACAGAGCATCGAAGCCGCGCTCACGCTGATGCAGGAGGAGATCGACGCGGGAGGCACCGGCCTTGCGGGCGACGACGCTTTCCACGCCGCCCTTTCAAAAGCGTCGAACAACGAAGCGCTGTCAATGCTGATGGGTATGTGCGGCGATCTACTTAGCTCCACGCGGCTAGCCACGCTGCAGATACCCGGGCAGCCCGCAAAGTCGCTCGAGGACCACCGGGCGATATTCGAAGCCGTAAGCGCCGGCGACGAAACGCTGGCGGTACAAAGGATGCAGGAGCATCTCTCCAAGGCGCAGCTGAACCTGCGAAAAGCGCGCCAGGCAACGCCCCAGCCCGCAACCGGGCCCCGGGACAGCGGCTGACGACCGCTGCCCGGAAAGAAAAGCGAAATGCATGTATCTAATAAAGCTCATCTAAAAGGATATAATACCGGAGCCTGTCCCAATCGGGCTTAATCCCCAGCCTATCAAACAGCATATTTTCGGAAAAACCCGGATATTTCCTGCCGGTAGACTTCCCGCCAAAATTGTGGAGCAGGCTTCGGTAGCATAGAGCGATATCCTGCCACTTATCCGCCGTCCCCGTCATCCCCAAATCGATAAATCCCGAGACCCTTCCCTCATTCAGGAATATGTTCGGCAGGCAAAAATCTCCGTGGGATAATACCGTCTCCTCCTCCGGCTTGTTTTTTATTAGCCACTCGAGCAGATGCTCGGGATTTTGAAACCCATTCGCGCCGAACGTGTCGGGCTCCGCCTCGTCCGCATTGACAAGATGGTTTTTCACCGCGTGTTCCGCGATCCGTAGTTTTTTATCGAGATTCCAGCGGCATGGACAGCCTCCCACGTCCACATCCCACAGCATTTGCAGCCCTTCCGCCAGCATGGCGGTCAGTTTCTCCGGGTCCTTCATATATCGGTCTGAGCACGACATTTCCCCGGGTACCCTTGTCATCAGGAGATAGCTCTTCTTATCATCCCTGTCAAATCCCAGAACCTTGGGCACCGGCAGCCTGCCGCGCAGCCACTTCATCATACGGTATTCATTGTCTGACTCTTCGCCGATATTCTGGATTTTCAGGATCTTATCATCAAACAGGACAACGGTGGAATGCGACATTCCTACATTGTCAACGGAATACTTCTCCGCGCCGATGAGGTTCCTGATTCCGGGAGGTACATCAAACATACGCCTGTCTCATCATATCGGCTTTTTTACCGGTATGCCCAAGTGTGCGGTCATTCGCCCGCATCGTCCGCCGCGACATATTCCGTTTCAAACTGATCCCACGGGATGTCCACCGCGGCGCCCCGGTTGAGTATCTCGTCGATATGCAGCAGCAGCGGGAATTCGCCCGGCGTCGCCTGCCCGCGCGCTATGAGCGCCCGCACGGCCCGCGCCGTGCGGGTCGCGATGACCACCGACTCGAGCGTGATGCCCCCGAGCTCCTCCATCGCCTGCGCGAAGGGCACCCCGCGCCCCAGCAGCGTGCCGATCCTGCGGGTGCGTCCCCCGAATACCGTCACATAGAGATCCCCGGCCCCCAGCATGATATTGTCGTCGTGCCCGCCGGTCAGCCGGAGCAGGCGCCGCATCTCGCGTATGCTCTGCCCGAACAGCGCCGCCTGCGAATTGTAGTGCTGGGTTCCGCCGACCCCTTCCAGACGCTCCGACAGCCCGACCGCGAGTGTCACGCCCAGCGCGTACGCGTTTTTCATCGCGACGGCGCACTCCACGCCGGTCACGTCGGTCGAAAGGCTGATGTGGTAGTACCCGGTTTCCAGCATCACGCGAATCCGCCGGAGCGTGCCGATATCGCGTCCGCAGAACGTGACATGCGTCTGGTCACGGTCGGCCAGCTCGTAGCTCGTGCAGGGCCCGCCCACTGCATTGAGGGACAGCCTGCCTCCGGTGAGCTCCTCATAGTGCGCGGGATAGGGTATCAGCCGCCCGTCAGGCATGTCGAACATGCCCTTTGTGACCGCCAGCACTGGCAGCTCCGGGGGCACGAGCGGCAGCACGCTCTCCGCGAACCAGTCCACGCCGAAGCTGCTCACGCCGCAAATGAGGAGATGCGCGCCCTCTATCGCGTCGGCAAGCGCTTCAATATGATGGTACCCGATCCCGGCGGGAAGACGCCGCCTGAGCGTCGGATGCTCGCCGGTGCGCGCGGCGTGCTCAATGATATCCCGGTCGAGCGGCGTGCCTATGAGCCGCACCTCGTGTCCGTTGTCGGTGGCGGGAAAGCTCATGGCCGAACCCATCATGCCC
>JAAYXU010000267.1 GCA_012515725.1 Clostridiales bacterium
AACATCGTGCATATTATTAATGTTCAGCGCAAATAAACATAGGATAAAGAAAACGATTCCGATAGCGATTACGATAATATGGCGCTTAACTTTCGGAATTAACCGGCAAGCAAACTCCACAATGGCGGTAAACATAATGATCATTCCCGCGAACAGGCTCGTCAGGCCAAAGGTCAGGTAAAAAATATCGGTTCTTTCAATAACGGGCAGTTCGACGGTCTTTATCGCTTCGATAAAAGCTTCATTAAACGCGATGGTATTGTTGATGCCCAGGACCATGATTGTACTTTCTACGATCAGCACATAAAACAGACCGATAAATAGCAGTGTGAAAAAAGCGACTTTGGGAGCTTTTTTGTTCTGTGCTGTAAACGGTATGATAAAAAGAATCATCAGACCGGTGAAGGGTGTAGCCAAATCCTTCATCGTGACCATAAATTCTTTGGTTTCTGTTATATTAAAAAATGGCAATATGTTGTAGCTCATGCCTTGAAAGAGCATAGCAGCGCATAAGCCTAACGTTACGATAAGAAACAAAGCCCCGATAATTTCAAACATCCTGGCAACGTTTGTAATACCCTTGTAGGCTACATAGCCAAATAGTGAAATCCCCACCAGCAGCATGATGAACTGGGGTGTCTTGGGCAGAAAATGCGATTTTAGCACGCCGACCAGCTTCAGCTTTAAATACACGCCGACAATTAAGAAATATAGCAGATAATACGAGACAATCAAGCGGGTGAAAATCTTGTTTACGATTTCCTGGCCGTAGTCAAAAAGCACTTTTCCCTGATGCATATTGTTTAATTTTGTGATGATTACAGCAGCGACTCCGAAAATAATGGACGCCGCGATGATAGGAATCCAACTGCTCCTGCCCGCTGTTTGCGCCATTATATGGGGCAGGTCAATGGTCGTGTATGTGGTGAGGAAGATGAATATAATAAAAAACATCTGCCTGTTTGTAATGCTGTTCGTCAAATTCCTACCTCGTTTGAACTTTTTGGTTTATATTCCCCCCCTTTCCCTGCGAATATTCAATATTTCCGGTTGCTTACCTCCAGATGGCATGATAATATTGTTAGCGATACAAATAGATGCATATAGGGGTGCGCGGATGGCTGATCCAAAGGGATATTTTGCGGGGGACCGGATTCGAAACACAACGATGTGGAGCTATATGAAGCCATTCTGGCTTTTTATACTGCTTGCGCCGCTGCTCATGCTCGTGGAGGTCTGGGTGGATCTCAAGCTTCCCCAGTTGATGACGATTATTATCGACGAGGGCGTATCATACGGCGACATCGCGCTCATCACGCGCGAGGGGGTCAGGATGGTAGCTTACTCGCTCATTGGCGTCGTGGGCGGAATCGGCTGCTTTTATTTCTCGACGGTCGCGTCGGAGGCTTTCGCGGCTGACCTGCGCACAGGCCTTTTTAACAAGGTGCAGTTGTTCTCGTTTCATAATCTCGACCATTTCCGTACAGGCTCGCTCGTTACCCGCATGACCAACGATATTATGCAGGTCAAGCACGCGCTGGCCATGGCGCTCAGGATGATGGTGCGCGCACCGTTCATGGCGCTGGGCGGCCTGTATTACGCGGTACGGCTCTCTCCCCGACTGTCGCTCGTGTTCATTCCGGCGATTTTACTGCTCACCCTGGGCGCGTCGCTGTTTATTCGGATAGGATTCCCGTACTTCCGTACGCTCAGGAAGAAACTGGACCGCGTGAACGTCGTCATGCAGGAAAATCTGGCCGGAGCGCGCGTCGTGCGGGCCTTCGTCCGCGAGGAGTACGAAAACCGGCGATTCAACGCAGCAAGCCTCGATTTCCGGAACGTCGCGATAAAGATCATGCGTATTATGGCGCTCGCCAGCCCTCTCTTTTCGCTAGTCATGTACGGTACGGTTATCGCGGTGCTGTGGATGGGCGGCATTGAGATCGCGGCGGGAGGACTTACCACCGGAGAGATGCTGGCGTTTATTCAGTACATCACTCGCATCATGATGTCGCTCATGATGGTTTCCTTCTTCCTCGTGATGCTGGTCTCGGCCAGGGCGGCCAAGGAGCGTATCGACGAGATACTCGTTGAGCGCGTGGACATACTCGATCCCGATCGTCCGGAGTCCGGACACGAGTGGCCGCAGGTAACGCAGGGGCGCGTGGAGTTCCGCGGCGTTACGTTCCGCTACGACGAGGGCGAGGGCGATCCGGTGCTGCGCGACGTGAGCTTCGTGGCCGAGCCTGGTCAGACGGTCGCGATACTGGGCGCTACCGGCGCGGGCAAGAGCACGCTCGTGCATCTCATCCCCAGACTCTATGAGGTGACCCATGGCCAGGTGCTGGTTGACGGCGTCGATGTGCGTAAGTACCGCCTGCACGACCTGCGCGGCGCGATGGGCATATCGCTGCAGCAATCGCTGCTGCTGTCGCGCAGCGTCCGGGACAATATCGGCTACGGGGATCCTGACGCATCCGAGGAAGCGGTGCGGGAAGCGGCGCGCGACGCCCAGGCGGAGGAATTCATTTCCGATATGGAAAAGGGATACGACAGCGAAATATCACAGCGGGGCGTGAATTTCTCGGGCGGACAGAAGCAGCGTCTCGCCATCGCGCGCGCTCTGGCGAAGAAGCCGAAAATATTGATATTTGACGACTCCACGAGCGCCGTGGATGTTACGACCGAAGTCAGGATCCGCGAGGCGCTCATCCGCCGCGCGGGCCGCGCTACGGTGCTGCTGGTGGCGCAGCGGATATCGTCCGTCATGGCTGCCGATATGATACTGGTGATGGACGACGGGTGCATAGCGGCGCAGGGCACGCACAACGAGCTGCTAGAGACGAGCGCCATTTACCGTGAGATATACGAAAGCCAACTTGGCGGAGGGGAGGCGCAGGCCCATGTCTGATGCGAATCGCAGTGCCGGGAGCGCGGTTCCCGGGGGATTCTTCCGCCGCCTGATAGGAAAGCTGCCCGGATTTGGTCCGCTGCCCGAGGAATACGCCGCGCAGATTCCGGGTGACTCTAAGCCGGTGCAGGGGCAGCCCGGAGGCCACGGCCCCGGACGCGGGCCCATGAGCGCTTTCGCGGGCGGGCGGGCCAAGGATTCCCGTAAAACGCTGCGGCGTCTCGCAGTATATTTCTCGGATCATAAAGGCGCGATCATAATGGCGCTCATCGCCGTACTGGTGACGACGGGCCTGTCGTCGGTGGGGCCGATGCTGATGGGACGGGCGGTCAATCTGGCCGCGGGCGCGGTTGGCGGCGCTCTGGGTCTTCCCGAGCAGTTTTTCCTGATACTGCTGGCCTACGCCGCGATGGTGCTCATAATGAGCGCATTCCAGGGGGCGTCTAGCTGGCTTATGGCAGGGGTGTCGCAGCGGGTGGTGCACATCATACGCGGTAAGCTGTTCGGACAGATACAGAAGCTTTCGCTCCGGTTCTTTGACAACCGCGAGAAGGGCGACCTCATGAGCCGCCTGACTAACGATGTGGAAACCGTATCCTCGGTCATCACCAACAATGTAGGTGAGTTCGTAGCGGGCGTCGTAAGCCTGACTGTTACACTTATCTTCATGCTGATACTCAACTGGCGGCTTGCGATCATCGCGCTCGTACCGGTGCCGCTGTCGCTGCTCATGACACGCTATGTGGCGTCGGTTAGCCGGAAATACTTCTACCGGCAGTCGAGAGCGCTGGGCGCGGTTAACGGGTTCGTGGAGGAGATCGTCAGCGCGCAGCAGGTCGTCAAGGTTTTCTGCCGCGAGCGGGAGGAAGAAGCGCGGTTCGCGCGGCGCAACGAAGCGCATATGCAGCTCGCCATCCGGGCGCAGGTGCTCACGGGCATCATGATGCCCGCGATCAACCTCATCAACAACATCGGATTCGCGCTGCTGGCGGCGGTCGGCGGCTGGTTTGTGGTGCGGGGCTGGGCTGACGTGGGCCTGCTGCTCACGTTCTTCATGTACGCGCGCAATTTCGGGCGGCCAATCGCGCAGATGGGGCAGGTGTTCGCGCAGATACAGTCGGCGCTGGCCGGCGCGGAGCGCGTGTTTGAGATCATGGACGAGGTACCCGAGATACAGGACGAGCCCGACGCCGTCGACCACAGGATTCGTGGTCAGGTTACATTCGAGCAGGTGAACTTCGGATACCTGCCCGGCGTACCGGTTTTGAAGGACATCAACCTGTCCGCGCAGCCCGGACAGGTCATCGCGCTCGTTGGCCCTACCGGGGCGGGCAAGACCACAATCGTGAACCTGCTGACGCGCTTTTACGACATCGAGTCGGGGAAGATAGAGATAGACGGCATGGATATCCGGCGCTTCCACAAGG
>JAAYXU010000268.1 GCA_012515725.1 Clostridiales bacterium
TGACGACGATGACGACGATGACGACAATGATAACCCGAAGACTGGAGGAAACGGCATGCCCTGGATCGCCCTGCTGCTCTTCGGTCTGACCGGCGCCGGAGCGTTGGCTACGGGCCGCGCTATGAAGGCGGGCCGCGCGCGCCGCTGACACGAAATTTATAAACAACAAAGCAAACCGCCCGGCAGCAGCCGGGCGGTTTGCTCACTTACGCGGGATCTGCAGGGGTCACTCGACGGTAATGACCGACACAGGGCACTCCTCCTGGCACCGGACGGCGTCCTCCTCAGCGTCCGGGGGAATCTCGTCGACATGCACCTCAGCCAGCCCGTCGTCGGCCATCCGGAATACTGCGGGACAGGTATCGGCGCACAGGCCGCAGGAGATGCAGCCGTCGCGGTCGATATGTGCTTTCATCGCCATCGCTCCTTTCGGTTTACTGCGCTCATTATACCACGGTTTTCAGCGATCATGCGCTGGTGGGAGAGCAAACCATGAAGTCGCCCACATGCGTCATCGGCGGACTTGTTAACAACAATACATTTTTCTAATATTGAATAACAGTGGAAGAAACAGTATAATATGAATAACCACCTACAAAGGCTGATTACTGAAAAGTTGCGACTATGCTCTTCGCGGGTTGTTGATCACCGCGCGTGGAGTATTGGCCCGCGGTTGGGAGGCGGAGCGATGAAAAAGGCTGCTCGCGCGCTGGCGGTGCTGCTCGTATTTCTGGCGTGCGCGTCGCTCCCCGGACGGAATTTGCAGACCGCGCAGGCCGCGTTCTGCGCGGTGCGGCCCTTCGGGAGCCTTCCCGAGGACTATCCCGCCCAGGTCGTGGAAAAAGGGCTGCTCTTCTCAGCCACGGCGTTTCCCGGAGGCTATCTGCTGCCCGAATCCGCCGCCGGGTGCGCGATCATCCGCATGTACGACGCGCAAGGCCGGTTCGTGCGGACGGTCCGATTCCCGTTCCGGGACGAGTACTTCACGGTGGGCCCGCTGATCGTCACACGGGACGGGGGATTTGCGTTCGCGATCACGCCGTCGGGCGCGAACCGGGACAACGCTTCCCCGACGCTCGTTCGCTGCGACAGAGAGGGCGGCGTGCTGTGGTCCAGAGCCTACGACGGATATGCCGCTCTGGCGCTTATGGCGGTGTTTGAGACCGAGAGCGGCGGATTTGTGACGGCCGGCCAGGACGAGCGGGACGCCGCGGACGAACTGTATCTGTCGTATCTCGACGGCGCGGGAAATCTGCTGCGCGAGGCGCGGTACGGCGGCTCGGACCACGACCAGCTCATAGACGCCGCGTACTTGGGGGAGGAGCGCGTCGCCGTCGTGCTGGCGACACAATCATCGGACGGAGACTTCGCCGCCTCCCGGGACGGGAAAAGCGCGGCGGTACTCGCGCTCATTGACGGGAGTCCTGCGCCGGTGTGGCACATACGCCTGCCCTACCACGTACCCCGGGGAGAGGGATTCCGCGCGGCGGGCGGGGCGATCTATCTGTCGCCATTTTGGGGTATTCGCGAGGGGGAAAGCAGCTTGAGCGACGCGGTGGTCTGCTATGACGCCGCGGGCCGCATGGTCTGGGAGCGGACGTTCGCTGAGGATACGCGGTTCGTGGACGGCGAAGGTACGGATATGCTGGCGCTCTCATGCGGTCAAAAGCTCCTTCTCATGGACGGCGCGGGCAACGTAGCGCGGGAGCTTACCGTGGACGCGGGAGTGATACGCAAATACATAGCGCGCGCCGATCACGAGCTGGCGCTGTCGGTCAATATAACCGGTACGCTCAAAACGCCCCTGTTCGTGAGCCGGCTGTACTATCGCACAGAGCAGGTATTGAATGGATACGACAGCCGCGGGAGACTCGTCTGGCGATATGCGGTAGACAATACCCCCGACTACATGAGCCGCACGAAAACCATACGGGGCGACAGGCGGGGAGTTGCGGACTTCCTCGCACGGCTTGACGAGGGCGAGCACATCGACAGCGGAAAATGTTACAATATTACGCCGGATGACATATTCGAAAAGACGGGCTGGCAGATATTTAAGTTCAGCGACACGTGCGAGAGCTTTCTAGTATGCGGGGACGACGTCTATCCGCTGGGCATAGGCTTTGGCGGGCTGGGACTCGTGGACGCGCTGCTGTGCGACCTGGACGAAAACGGCGCATACGAGCTCCTGTATACATACTCGTGGGGCTCGGGACTGCACCGCTCCCATCTGGGCTGGCTGGACCCACAGACGGGCGCGCAGGCCACTGCCGACTATGCGTATATGATGAGGGACATGATGCTGCTTCGGCTCTGGAACGCGGACAACTCGATCACCCTTTTCCATGCGGACTTCGCGCAGACGGACGGCGTGGCCTTTATAGACATGACGTACGCCGCGGGGGAGGCGCTGGGGCGGGTGGTATATGAGGACGGGACGCTCCGGGTGGAGACACCGGCGCTTGATTAGCTCCCGCCAAGTGGGCGACGGTAACGCAAGCCGCGGCCGTTTGCGTCGGAATGGGCCAACCGACTACCTACAAAAATACATAATTAACTGTATAAATACAAATACTCTATAAAAGTTCCCTTATTGCATATTGATTCCTGTCGCTAACTCCGCTATAATGAATATGCTGGAAGTAAGAGGACTTCCGGATAACAGCACTTTTACCCCGGCCGATCTCCGGGAGGATTCCTTTCTCGACTGTTCTTCGCCCAATGACAGCCAACGAACAGAAATGGAACCGGAGGATCAGCTATGGCGCAGATTCTATATTTGATCCATAGGAAAAACCATCTGCAGTACGTTCTCAGCTCCATACGCGGCTATATCGAGGAGAAGTATTACGACGAGAATCTTCTCTCGGCCTGGGAGGAGTACCACAGCGAGCTCATCGACGTGGACGAGGCGCTCCGCGCTGTGAGCGCCCATACCGATACGCTGTACTCCGAGCGGGCGCAGCTGCTTGCGCGCATCGAGTCCTGTATGGCGGAAATAGAGCGCTGCCACCTGCGCGTCGGGGAGATCGAGCGTGTACTCATGCAGAGTGAGAAAATGCAGTAAACGCGTTTGAACCCAGAGGAGGAAGGATGCGCTACATCGATGTGTCGTACTGTGTGTAGGTATGTTAAATATTTAACAAAATATGTTAAAAATTTATCAAATTCTGTTATATTTTTAACAAACAACGACGGCCGTCAGCGCAAAGCGTAAGTTACGGCAACGAAAACGGAGGTGCGAAACATGGTGCAAACGGTCCACAACGAGTGCCGCGAAAGAACCCCCGAGGAGCAGTACGCGCTGCTCGAACAGGTCATCGGGGACTACGCGGCCGACGAAAAGAACCTGATACAGATCCTTCACATGGCGCAGGCCATATTCGGCTACCTGCCGCTTCCGGTGCAGCGGTTCGTCGCCGAGAAGATGGATATCCCGCTCTCCCGCGTGAGCGGCGTGGTCACGTTCTATTCGTTCTTCTCCACCCAGCCCAAGGGCAGACATACTATTCAGATCTGCCTGGGCACCGCCTGCTATGTGCGGGGCGGGAAGAAGATCGTCGAGAAGCTCACCCAGACGCTGGGCGTGGGCGTGGGCGAGACGACGAAGGACGGCCGGTTTTCGCTGCAGGTCATGCGCTGCATCGGCGCATGCGGCCTGGCCCCGGCTATCAGCATCAACGGCAAGGTCTTTAAGCGTGTGAATCCCAACCGGATCCAGGAGATCCTGGATGAGTTCGAATAAAGGGGTGAGGAGAATGAACGACACGGTAGGACGTATCGCGAA
>JAAYXU010000269.1 GCA_012515725.1 Clostridiales bacterium
CACAGGGCCCATATCGATCGGTGAGCCGATGGTCGTCCGCGCTATCGGCATCCGGGACGGCCTGCTGCCCAGTCCCATCAGCACCCGGTCTTATTTCATCGGCGTATCCCATACCCTGCCCATAGTGAGCATCACTTCGGACAACTATAACCTCTACAGCGACGAGGGCGGCATAATGGCCATGGGACCCAATGCGAATAAAGACTATCCATACAAGGGCGCGAACTTCTGGCAGGAGTGGGAGGTTCCAGCCTATCTGGAGATCATCGATCCCAACGGATACGTAGAGCTCTCGCAGGGATTTGCGCTGCGTATTTTCGGCGCGTACTCCCGCGCCAACGAGGCCAAGTGCTTCGCGCTAATGGCACGTGGTGAGTACGGCGGCGAGGCGTTCAAGTCGTCTGTGTTTCCAAGTCTGCCCTTCAACGAATACCAGTCTCTGGTGCTGCGCAACGGCGCGTCCGAATGGAACGTCGCCAAGATGCGCGACGTGATGATCACATCGCTTGCGGCCGACACGACAGACCTCGACGTACAGGCGTACCGGCCGACGGTGCTGTATTTGAACGCGCAGTATCAGGGCGTCTATTATTTCCGGGAAAAGCTGAACAAGCACTACATCAGCCAGCACTACGGCGTGAGTCCCGAGAGCGTCAATATATTGGTAGGCAACTCTACAGTGCAGACAGGCTCCAACGCCGACTACAAGGAGCTCCTGCAGTACGCGAAGGACAATGATCTGAGCAAACCCGAGAACTATGCGTATATGGATACGCAGATGGATATCGATAACTATATCGATTTCGTGATCTGCGAGATGTACTGCGGTAACACCGACACCGGCAACATCAAGTACTGGATGAGCGAGGAATACGACGGAAAATGGCGCTGGTTCTTCTACGACGTGGACTGGGCCTTCCTCACCAGCCATGTCCAGGACGATATGATTGCCGATTTTATAAACCCTGAAGGTAACGGCAGCGGAAACCGCTTCGACAATACGCTGATAAGAAAGCTGCTTAAAAACGACGAGTTTAGGCAGAAGTTCCTCAAGCGCTTCGCCTACCATATCAATGTGACTTTCAATGTGGATAGGGTGATCCAGCGCATCGATGAGATCGAGGCGATGATCGACGCGGAAATGCCGATGGACAAGCAGAAGTGGGGCTGGGGAACCTACGAGAAGTGGCAGCGCCAGGTGCAGTATCTGCGGGACTACGCGAGCCAGCGGCCCGATTATGTTAAGAAGCACATCCGGGATAACTTCGGTCTGTCCGCGTCCGAGCTGGACGCGCTGCTGGCGGGGTAGGAGCGTATGGCCGAGCGGATTCGCAATCTCAGGCATGAGCTGAAATACTATATCGACGAGGGAGAGTACCTGACGCTCCGGGAGCGCTTGAAGCACTGCTGCGCGCTGGACGCTCACGCGTCCCCCGATACCCGGCAGTATCACATCCGCAGCCTTTATTTTGACGACATCGACAACAGCGCGCTGTGGGAGAAGCAGTTCGGAGTCAGAAGCCGCCACAAATACAGGATCCGGATATACAATCTCAGCGACAGCGTCATTAACCTGGAGCGCAAGACAAAAGCAGGCCAGTATATCGCCAAGGAATCGGTGAAGCTGACCCGCGGCCAGTGCGACGCGCTGCTCGACAGGGATTTCTCGTTCCTCATTCCGTCGAGATACCCGCTGCTGGAGGAGACGTACGCGCAGATGAGGACGCGGCTGCTGCGCCCGGTCGTAATCGTCGATTATTTCCGGGAGGCCTACATCTACCCGGCCGGGAATGTGCGCATCACCTTCGACCGGGAGCTGCACTCGGGCAATTACTCGCGGGAGCTGTTCACGCCGCAACCCGCCAGCACGCCGATACTGCCGCCCGGGCAGCTCATACTGGAGATTAAGTACGACGCTGTGCTGCCGCCCCATATCCGCGCTGTGCTGCAGCTGGACCGCAGTCTGCGCTCGGCTATATCCAAGTACACGCTGTGCCGCAGGCACCAATAAACACCTAGGAGGAATGAATCCAATGCCCGAAGATCAAGGTCAACTCTCATTTGCCGATATGATCAAAAAGCAGTATCTGCAATCCTTTGGCGGAGATGCCGTCAGCCTGTCGTCGCTGCTGCTGGGACTGGCGCTTGCCTTCCTGCTGGGATTATTCATCTACTATATCTACAAGCGCACGTTCAGCGGCGTGCTCTACAGCAGAAATTTCAACGTCTCGCTGGTGCTTCTCACTCTGGTTACGACGCTCATAATCCGATGCATCACGTCGAATCTGGCGCTGTCGCTGGGCATGGTGGGCGCGCTGTCGATCGTCCGCTTCCGTACCGCCGTCAAGGATCCGATGGACACCGTGTTCATGTTCTGGGCAGTCGCGGCTGGTATCGCGATCGGCGCGGGTTCTCAGTTCTATATACTCGCGGTCGTGGGTTCGGCTATGATCGGCGTTTTTCTGTACATCATGCATATCGTCCGCGGCGGAGGATCCTACGCGTACCTGCTCATTGTGCGCCATGACTACAACTGCGAGAACGAGGTCGCCTTCGCTCTGCGTAAGCTGCCCAAGGGGGCGCGCCTCAAGTCCAAGACCGCCACGCAGTCGGGTATGGAGATCACGGTGGAGATGCGGCTGCCCGGAGAGGACGCGGGCCTGGTAAGGCGGTTCCTGTCTATAGAGGGCGTGCTGGACGCGACGCTCGTGAGCTACGAGGGAGATTCCGGAGCGTATCAGCGCCAACAGACGGCCTGACAGCGCAGTCGCCCAAAGCGGCTGCGCTGTTTTTGTTGTGCATTGGTCCGGACATTATCTCACTTAAGGAGGATATTAGCGGATTGCCATAGAAAACAGTACTAGGATAAAACAGGTTTGCGCAGACAAATAAAGGGGGCACAGGCATGATTAAGAAAGCGGTCATCACCGACGAAATATCCCAGGACTTTCGAACGGCCGCCGATCTGGCCGTCAAATACGGGCTGGATGGCGTCGAGATTCGCTCGGTATGGGAGAAGGGCCCTCACGAACTGGACGGGAAGGACATCCGGGACATAAAAGCGATGCTGGCCGATACGGGACTGGTGGTAAGCGCAATCAGTTCACCCTTTTATAAGTGCGACATCGACAACGCAGACGAAATAAGGGAGAATATACGGATACTCAGGCGGTGTATCGACCTGGCCCATGAGCTCAATACAGCGCTCGTGAGGGGCTTCACATTCTGGGGGAAAGGCGGATTTGAGGAGAACCTCGGCAAAATCACATCGCGCTTTGAAGAACCGATTCGGATATTGGAGCAGGAAGCGGTGACGCTCGCTTTGGAATTCGACCCGAGCGTGTACGCGACCAACGCCGCGAAACTCGTCCGGGTCATCGAGGCCGTCGATTCCATGCGCGTCAGGGCCCTGTGGGATCCGGGTAACGATATCTACGATCCCGACGGGGAGGTTCCGTATCCCGATGGGTATGAAATAATCAAGCCCTACATGGTCCATATGCATTTGAAGGACGCGGCGAAGGATTCGGATGGCAAAGCCGTGGGAATGCCGATGGGCGACGGACTGGTGGATTACAAAGGGCAGTTCAGGGCCCTCATGGACGATCGCTATGATGGGTATGTGGTGCTCGAGACGCATTACCGCCCCAGACACGCGCTGAACGAGGAACTGCTGGCCCTTCCCAAAGGATCGGCGTTTTCCTATATGGGCTACGAGGCGACCGAGGAGAGCCTGATTAAGTGGAATCGTTTGCTGGAGGAGATCAGGGGGTAGTGTGTACTTCTTATTGCGTGGCGTACGGACTAAGGTAGTCGCCGCACCGCCGGATAAGC
>JAAYXU010000033.1 GCA_012515725.1 Clostridiales bacterium
CCTCCATCAGTTCGCTTTTCATCAGTTTTTTCGCTTTAACCCAATCGATCCAATTCTCGTCAAGCCTGACCGCCATCAAATATATACCCCCATATCCATTCTGACCGATCTGACACGATGGGAGCGACGGTCAACACATGCATCAGTTTATCAAATTATGCACATATTGTGGATAAAAATCGCCCCATATTAATTCTTTTGTGGATTACATCGACTTATTCTATCAAATTCACGCCCCATAATCAATAGCGTAATCCAATTTATCCACATATTTTTAAATACACGGTCAAGTTGTGGAAAACTATTTTACCGGATACCAGATGTTGTGGAGGCGACGCCGGAAGAGCCTGCGGCCGCGCGTTTATTGCTGTTTTATGCATTCACGCGGCGACCGCGGCGTTTCCCGCATAGAAGGGTTTCGTCAGGGGTTCAGAGTCGCGCTAACCTGCTGCGTACAGCGCAGCAGCGTTGTCATGCAGCAAGGACCTCGCGATCATAAAGGCCAGCTCGCGGTCCAGCTCCCCTTTACGGATTTTATTATGGAGAACACAGCTGAGCGCTTCACGTGTCATCTCCATCGCTCCATAGCATTCCTCCACAGAGGTGGCGTCCCCGCTCAGGCAGATTTTGGAATATGGCACAAAGCCTATCCACTCATCCAGGGCTTTATATAAAAGGGCCGGGGACTGCAGCGCCAGCCACGCCGTATCCAGATATACATTCCGATAGGAGCGGGCAAGGAAGGCGGCCTCAGACAAATAGGGATAGCAGTGAAGGAGAATGAAATTCACCTCCGGATACCTTTCAATCGAGTCCCGAAGGAGGACAGGGTTGCTGTCGGGGAGATTCGCCATGCCGGAATGGACTTGAAATGGCAGCTTGGTCTTGTTTGCACGTTCCAGTATCAGGCCCATGATATAATCCTGTACCTCAATTTTACTCATGGGGTCCCCGTTGCCTAAAGTACGCTTCAGGGCAGAAGCAGCCCTGTCCCGCTCCACTTTTTTAAATCGGAGTGGCCGGGTATAGGCCTGCAGCTGCTTTATGGCCCTTATATTATTCTCTTTAAGCATTATGAAGGCTTTACTCACCATATCATCGAGGTCCCGGATCTCATGAACCTCTATATCCATTAGTCCGGTCAAATGCTTCCAGCCGCATATGGAGGCCTGATCAGGATACCCCAACAGGTCGTCCACACGGAAAACAGGCAAAAATAAATTCTGCTCCAGTATATAGCTGTCATTGTTGTCCTGCTTGCCCATGGCGCCGATGTATGGGAGGTGAACGGGCTTGATCGCATACTGAATTTTCAGCCTTTTAAATATCTCACCGCTCCACTTATATAGCCCTCTCTGATAATTATACTCAACAGCCCGTGACAGAGCTTTCCAATCCCGGCTCCCATTCAAGATATCCCCCAGGGAAGCGCCGTACAGACCATCGAAGGCTTTATCAAGGGCCATATACAGTCCCGTGCCGCGGGCTTTATTAAGGAAGGGGATCAGCGCTTTCCACAGCTGCTCCTGCTGCCCGGCAGTGTCCCGCGTGTGAGTCATAGGCATTTTAAATCCGAGCGAGTTTAAAAGCCCGCCCAAATAGGGAGAAAGAATAAGGTCGAAGATCGTTGTGGGGCCCGGTTCAAATCCGGGATATACATCCTCATTAAATCCCGGGATTCCCGCAGCCCCTCCCGTTGAAGGGATACTGCCTATATGTTCGTGGGAATCCAGTATAGGCATTTCCCATATTTCCTGGCGTAACTCCTCCATGTCTATCCTTGTCCCCCCATTGTCATTTTTGCAGTTCATTCGTCTGCTTCGGAAACTTCTTCACCAACAATTCAAGCACCTTTAGTATGTCTTTATTTGTTAAAACCCCCGAACTGCTCTATTTACCGAGCTTTCCGGGGATTTTTACTTGCACCGAGCTATCCGGGACTTATTCTCCTACTCCCACTCTATCGTCCCGGGCGGCTTGCTCGTAATATCATACACGACACGGTTTATGTGCGGCGCCTCGTTGATTATGCGGCTGGATATACGCGCCAGCACGTCGTAGGGTATGCGTGCCCAGTCGGCTGTCATCGCGTCCACCGATGTGACCGCGCGCAGCGCCAGCACGTGGTCGTATGTCCGCGTATCGCCCATGACGCCCACACTGCGCGCGTTGGTGAGCACCGCGAAGTACTGCCATATTTCGCGGTCAAGGCCCGCTGACGCGATTTCGGCGCGGCAGATCGCGTCGGCCTCGCGCAGGATGTCGAGCTTTTCGGCCGTTACTTCTCCCAGTATCCGGATCGCAAGGCCCGGCCCGGGGAACGGCTGACGCCACACCATCGATGCGGGCAGGCCCAGCTCCTCGCCGACCGCCCGGACCTCGTCCTTAAAAAGGTCCCGGAGCGGCTCGATGATCTCGTCGAAATCGACATGCTCGGGAAGACCGCCCACGTTGTGGTGGCTCTTGATGACGGCGGCGTGGCCCGAGCCCGACTCTACCACGTCGGGGTATATAGTGCCCTGCGCCAGGAAATGGACGTGGCCGATTTTCCGGGCCTCCTCCTCGAATACGCGTATGAACTCCTCGCCTATGATCTTGCGCTTGCGCTCGGGATCGGAAACCCCCTTAAGCCGGGCAAGGAAACGCTCCTGCGCGTTGACCCGCAGGAACCGAAGGTCGAAGCCGCCCGTGAACACGCGCTCTACCTCATCGCCCTCGTCCTTTCGCATGAGCCCCGTATCGACAAAAAGGCAGGTGAGCCGCCGCCCCACGGCGCGCGAAAGCATGACCGCGGACACCGCGCTGTCCACGCCGCCCGACAGGGCCAGGAGCACCCGCTCGTCCCCGATACGCCGCTTTAATGCCTCTATGCTCTCCAGCGCGAAATCGCGCATCGTCCAGTCGCCCGCGCACCCGCATATGTCGTAGAGGAAATTCCGAATGATATGCTGTCCGCAGGGCGTATGCTCTACCTCGGGATGGAACTGCACGCCGTAGAGCCGCCGCCCGGAGTCCTCCATCGCCGCGACCGGGCAGGCGCCGGTCGATGCGGTAGCCGCAAATCCCGTGGGCATGCGCGCGATCTGATCGGTGTGACTCATCCAGCACGAGGTTTCCGCCCCGATCCCCTCAAACAGCGGGCTGCCGTGGTCAATCCGCAGCTCGGCAAGTCCGTACTCGCGCTGACGAGCGCCCACATCGCCGCCCAGCAGATGGCACATGAGCTGCGCGCCGTAGCATATGCCCAGTACCGGTACGCCCAGCGCGAACAGTTCGGGATCAACGCGGGGCGCGTCGGGCGCGCACACGCTGGACGGCCCTCCGGTGAGTATAATGCCCTTGGGCTCGACCGCCCGGATGCGCGAAAGCGGGGCCGTGTAGGGTAGTATCAGGCTGAAGACATGGGCTTCGCGGATACGCCGCGCGATGAGCTGGTTGTACTGGCCGCCAAAATCGAGTACGACTACGGTTTCATGCTTCATACGCATACTCCCAGGACTTAAGTTCCGGGGGAAAAAGCCGCTTCCGCCGGATTATCCATAGCATACGGAATCGGATAGAGATTGTCAATGCGTTTTTTGCGCCAGGCGGACTCCAGACCCGAATTTCCCGCCTTTCGGCCCCGCTGAGAAATTTTCACTGCGAAACCTGTTTTCTTTCGGCCCCGGTCGTGGTATGATAGGAGCAAGGTAATATCCCTCAAGTAATTTGCGGAAGGAATGTTATTATGGAAAAGATAACCAAGGATATGACCATCGCGAGCGTGCTCAAAAAGGACGAGCGTACGGCCCCGATATTTTTGTCGTATGGTATGCACTGCCTGGGCTGCCCTATCTCCTCGGGCGAGAGCCTGGAGGCGGCCTGCGCCGCCCACGGAGTAGACGTGAGCGAGATGGTTAGTAAGCTGAACGAGTTGTTCGAGCAGAATCAATAAGTTCGTTTTGAAAGGAGCGCCTGGTATGGTATACGTGTGCACTGTATGCGGCTACGAGTACGACGAGTCCGAGGAGGGCGTTCTCTTCGCCGATCTGCCGGACGACTGGGTGTGTCCGCTGTGCGGGGTCGGCAAGGAGCTGTTTGAGCCTGCGTCCTGAAGGGAAGACCGCCGCGTGAATGTATGGCACGATTTGCCGGAGGACCGTGTGACGGCAGAGCGCTTCACAGCTGTCGTCGAGATCCCGCAGGGCGGGAAAGTCAAATACGAGCTCGACAAGCAAACCGGATGCCTGCGCGTGGACCGGATACTGTACACGTCCACGCAATACCCGGCCAATTACGGGTTCATCCCCCGGACCCTGGCCAGCGACGGCGACCCGATGGACGTACTGGTGCTCTGCCAGCAGTCGATTTTTCCGCTTGCACTGATCGATTGCCATCCGATCGGCGTGCTGTATATGACGGACCGCGACGAGGCTGACGAGAAGATTATCGCTGTGCCCGAGCGCGACCCGGCGATGTGCGAGTACCGGGATGTGGCGGAGCTTCCCGGCCATATCAGGCTGGAGATCACCCACTTTTTTGAGGTCTATAAGACGCTGGAGCGCAGCGCCACCGTCGTGGAGCGCATCGAAGGGCGCGAAAGCGCCGTGGCTGCGCTCGCGCGCTCGATCGCCCGGTACCGCGAGCTTCGCGCTGACGGTGTTTCCCATTAGAAAAACCCCCGCGGACTGATAGTGATAGACCGCGGGGGTTTTTATTGTTCGCTCAGATGTCGTCGTCTTCCTCTTCTACCATATCGTCAGTATCCTCTTGGGCCATATAGTCATCTTCCTGCGCGCTTACAGCGCTATCCCCGTTATCCTCCTCCCGGGGGAAGATTCCCTCGTCAACGGCTCTGTCATCCGATACCGCTGCGGGCGTCGCTTCCGAGTCGCCGTCCTCGTCGCCCTCCTCCTCGTCACGGTCGATGACCGCCAGCGCGACCACGGTGTCGCCGTTTCGCACCCGCATGACCCGGACGCCCTGAGTGGCCCGGCCGATCGTAGAAATGTCGCGGGCCGACATACGTATGAGCGTGCCGTCTGAGGATATGAGCATGAGATCGTTTTCGTCGCTCACGGCGCGCAGATTGACGAGCGGCCCGGTCCGCTCGGTGACGCTCATCGTGATGATGCCGTAACCGCCCCGGTTTTGCAGCCTGTATTCGTCAAACGGCGTGCGCTTGCCGTATCCCAGCTCGCTTACGGCCAGCAGCTCCCGGCTGGGGTCCACCAGTCCCATGTCCACGACCGCGTCGCCGTCCCGCAGACGCATGCCCCGCACACCCGTTGCCGCCCGGTGCATGGGGCGCACGTCGTTTTCCGTGAACCGGATCGCCATGCCGCTCCTGCTGCCCATATAGATCTCCTGGTTCCCGTCGGTCAGGCACGCGCCGATGAGCTCGTCGCCGTCGTTTAGCACGATGGCCTTAAGGCCCACGTTTCGAAGGTTTGCGAGCTCCGTAATCGGCGTACGCTTTATCATTCCCTGCCGCGTGGCCAGCACGAGATACATGTCCTGAACGGTTTCAAACTCCTCCCCAAGCGGTATGAGCGCCTGCACCTTCTCTCCGGGATCGAGCTGCAGCAGGTTCATGACCGCCATTCCCTGCGCCGCGCGCCCGGCCTCGGGCATCTGGTAGCACTTGAGGCGGTGAACCCGGCCCGTGTTTGTGAAGAACAGCAGCCAGTCGTGCGTGGATGTGACCAGTATCCGCTCGACGAAATCCTCCTCGCGGGTCCCCTGGCCCATGATGCCCCGTCCGCCGCGCCTCTGGGAGCGGTATGTATCGAGCGCCAGGCGCTTTATATACCCGGCGTGGGTCATCGTGACCACCATCGTCTCCCTCTGTATGAGCGCTTCCATGTTGATGTCGGAGGGGTCGTCCAGTATTTGGGTGCGGCGGTCGTCGCCGAACTTGACCGTGAGCTCTTTGAGCTCCTGCCGTATGATACCCATGAGCAGTCCCTCGTCGGCAAGCACGCGCGTCAGGTAATCGATGCGGGCGCGCAGCCCCTCGTATTCCTCGAGTAGACGGGCCTGCTCGAGCCCCGTTAACCGCTGCAGCCGCATATCGAGAATTGCCTGTGCCTGTTTCTCGGACAGCTCGAAGCGTTCCATCAGCCCGTCTCGCGCCTCGTTCACGGTCTTGGACGCCCGTATTAGCGCGATAACCGCGTCGATGAAGTCAAGAGCCTTGAGAAGCCCCTCGATGATATGAGCGCGGTTCTGGGCCCTGTCCAGCTCGTATTGCGAGCGCCGGGTCACGACGTCCCTCTGGTGGTCGAGGTAGTGAACCAGCACCTGCTTGAGGGACATGACCTTGGGCTCGCCGTCTACGAGGGCCAGCATGTTGACGCCGAACGTCTCCTGAAGCTGCGTGTGCATATAGAGCGAGTTGAGCACGACGCTCGCGTTTACGTCGCGCTTGAGCTCGATTACGATACGCATACCGTTTCGGTCGGACTCCTCCCGCAGGTCGCTGATACCCTCCAGACGGCGCGACTGCACCAGCTCGGCGATTTTCTCGACCAAGCGGGCTTTGTTGACCATATAGGGTATCTCGGTCACTATGATGCGGCTGCGTCCGCCGCCCATGTCCTCGATGTGGGTCTTTCCCCGCATCACGACCCGGCCGCGTCCTGTGCGATATGCCTCCAGTATGCCGCCGCGGCCCATTATCTGCGCGCCGGTGGGGAAGTCTGGGCCCGGTATGTGCGTCATGAGCTCCTCGACGGTGATGTCCGGGTTATCGATGAGCGCCTCGACGGCCGCCGTCACCTCGCGCAGGTTATGGGGAGGTATGTTGGTGGCCATGCCCACCGCGATGCCGCTTGAGCCGTTGACGAGCAGATTCGGAAAGCGCGACGGCAGAACCTCGGGCTGCATCTGCGTCTCGTCGAAGTTGGGCACGAAGTTCACGGTTTCCTTGTCTATGTCTCGCAGCATCTCGTGCGCGATTTTCGCCATGCGCGCCTCGGTGTACCGCATCGCCGCGGCCCCGTCTCCGTCGATAGAGCCGAAGTTGCCGTGTCCGTCGAC
>JAAYXU010000034.1 GCA_012515725.1 Clostridiales bacterium
GGGCGCGCCGCACAGAAAACCGCATAGCAGAGCGGGAATATGCATAGGCAGGAGCATTCTCCCCAACGCAGGTATCTGCATCGTGAAGAAAGGCAGGACATAACCAAGAGCTATGAATAGTCCCGATAATACCAACTTACGTGTTTGTTGATTCATACTAACCTCCTCGCAGAACGGTATTCCGTCAGAGCAAAAGCGTTTTGGGTTCTGCTGCTATAATGAAAACAAAATTCCACAAAGACTTTCACCGTAAACGAGCAGCTTTATGGCATATACCGCATGATTATCAGCACCGTGTCGGTCATTGATTGGCATTCATTTTACGGTGCAAATCGTTTTTTGTCAACTTTATTCATGCCGTCGAATTATACCAGACTGTTCAGTCCGATCCGGTACGCAAGATCGCCGACCGGAAAGTACAATCGCCGCGGTTTGCCTAAGAGTGCTAATTGACAGTTTTTTTTGCCAATGATAATATAGTCATCAACCCGACGGCATACACTGAATTGGACGCTTACGTGCCGGACAAACGGGCGAATCCATATCCCTGTGCCAGAAAGGAATGGAAATCATGAGTCTTTTCACCGGATCCGGAACTGCCCTCATCACTCCCTTTGATGAAAAAGGCGTCTACTGGGAGGCCTTCGCGGAGCAGATCGAGTTTCAGATTAAAAACGGCACAAAAGCGCTCATCGTATGCGGCACGACCGGCGAGCCCAGCACGATGACCGATGAGGAGAAAAGCGAGGCGATCGCCTTTGCAGTGCGGCAGGCCGCGGGGCGCGTGCCGGTCATAGCGGGCGCGGGCAGCAACGACACCGCCCATGTCGTCGCGCTCTGCCTCCAGGCGGAGCAGCTTGGCGCGGACGGACTTCTCATCGTCACGCCCTATTACAACAAGACAACGCAGCGCGGACTTGTCGCGCACTATACCCATGTCGCGGACTCGACGAGACTGCCCATCATCATATACAATGTCCCCTCACGCACCGGCCTCAACATGAAACCTGAAACCCTGGCCGCGCTCAGTCGCCATCCCCGCATCACAGCAATGAAGGAGGCCAGCGGCGACATGGTGCAGATCATGGAGATGGCGCGGCTGTGCGCCGGAAGGATCGATCTGTACTCGGGGGCTGACGAAATGACGTTCGCGGTCATGGCAGCCGGCGGCAAGGGCGTCATATCCGTGGTATCGAACATCGTACCCGCCGAAATGGCGGCGCTCGTGGAATCCTGGCTTTCGGGCGATATCGCCGCCTCCCGCGCGATGCAGTTCCGCATGAATCCGCTCATCGACACACTCTTTAGCGAAACCAACCCGATCCCCGTAAAGACCGCGATGAACATACTGGGCATGAAGGCCGGACTGCTCCGGCTTCCGCTGGTCGAGATGGCGCCAGAAAATATCGTAAAGCTCAGGAAATCCCTCAAGGACTTCGGCCTGAGCGCGTAAGGAGTAGTACACCGATGATAAAACTGCTCATTCACGGCTGCCACGGCAAGATGGGACGCACGCTGAGCCAGATGGCTCTGTCGGGCGATGCCTTTGCTGTCGCGGCAGGAGTGGATAAGTTTCCCGACACGTACAAGACGCCGTTTCCGGTATACGGACACATAGGCGACTGCGACGGCCAGGCCGAAGTCGTGATCGACTTCTCACGGCCCGAGGCGCTGCCGCCGCTCGTGGACTGGTGCAGGAGGATGAAGAAACCCCTCATCGTGGCGACGACCGGTCTGACGCAGTCCGATCACGCACTGCTGCGGGAGGCTTCGGGGACAATCCCGATATTTCAGGCCGCCAACATGTCTCTGGGGGTAAACCTCATCATGGATCTTGTCGCGCAGGCTGCCTGTGTGCTGGGCGATCACTTCGATATCGAGATACTGGAAATGCACCACAACCAGAAGATCGACGCGCCCAGCGGTACCGCGCTGGCGCTGGCTGATTCGGTAAACAGCGCGTTTTCGGGCGATAAGCGCTACGTGTACGGACGCTGCTCGCGCACCCAGCGACGCGACAGCGCGGAGATCGGCATACACGCGATCCGGGGCGGTACGCTGGTGGGCGAGCACCAGGTGCATTTCATAGGCACCGACGAGGTAGTGGAAATCGCGCACAGAGCCCAGTCGAAGCGAATCTTCGCGCAGGGCGCGCTTGAGGCCGCCGCGTTCATCAAGAGCAAATCCGCTGGTTTCTACACGATGAAGGATCTCATGCTGGAGCACAGCGCCGTAACCCAGCTCTATATCGAGGAAGAGCAGGCGCTCGTAACGCTGCACGGTCTGCCCGCGGGCGACGCCGCCGCGAACCTGTTCGTTGCGCTGGCCCGCGAGAAGATCAACATCGATATGATCAGCCAGACCGCTCCCGACGGGGGGCGCGTCGTGCTGTCCTTTACGCTCCCGCTCCGGGACGCCGACCGGTCCGAGCAGGTCATCGGGCAGGCGGGGATTCCGTCAAGCCGTATCGACATCCGCCGGGATATAGTAAAGCTGACGGTCGAGGGGCCTGGCATGGCCCGGCAGACGGGCGTGGCTTCCCGCTTTGCCTCCGCGCTCACGCGCTGCGGTATTGGCATCGAGGCTATCACCACCTCCGAGACCAAGATCAGCGGGTGCGTAGACGCGAGCTGCCGCGACTCTGCCGCGAACGCGCTCACCGAGGCGTTCGGTCTATAGGCGCGCTTCACGCATGACTAGACTACGAGCGGCTCCAGGCCCAGGAGCCGCCTTTTATTCGTACCGCAGCGCGTCGATCGGGCGCAGCCGGGCCGCCTTGTTCGCCGGATAGCTTCCAAATACGATGCCCACGACCGCCGAGAACCCGAGCGCGAGCGCGGCCGTAGAAACCGTTAAGCGTGCGGTCAGGTCAAACGCCGTGCTTATGAGCGAAAGGCCCAGCGCGCCCAGAGCAAGCCCGATGAGACCGCCTGTGAGCGAGAGCACGACAGCCTCTATGAGAAACTGCGTGAGTATATCGGCCCGCTGCGCGCCGATTGCTTTTCGGATGCCGATCTCGCGCGTCCTCTCGGAAACAGACACGAGCATAATATTCATAATGCCAATACCACCCACGAGCAGCGATATGCCCGCGATGCTTCCCAGCAGTATCGTCATCGTGCCCATGACCTCGTCCAGCAGGCTGAGCACAGCCGCCTGGCTGAGTATCGTGAAATAGTCCTCATCTCCCAGCTCCCGCAAGAAAAAGCGATCCACCGCCACCTGCGCTTCCTCGACCGAGTCGGCGGTCTCGGCTGATATGTAGATCATAGGAATCTCCTTGCTCTGCATCAGCCGCTGCGCGGTGGTGATGGGTATGATGACAACATTGTCGCTGGAGCCGATCATGCTGTTCTTGGTTTCGGTGAGCAGGCCCACCACCGTGAACGCCCGCCCCTCGATATAGAGCGTGTTTCCGATGCAGTCGCCGGTTCCAAAAAGCGTCTCGGCCGTTTCGCTTCCGATGACCGCGTTCGCGGATCGCGCAGTGACATCGATATCGCACAGAAAACGTCCCGCCGAAAGGCTCAGATTGCGGATCCGCCCGTACTTGGCCGTCACCCCTTCGACCGAGGCGGTCGTGGTATTGGCGCCGGCCTTAAGCGATGCGCTGCGGCTTACGACGGGAGCGACCCCGGCGATACTGTCCCGGCTCTCCAGCGCCTCGAGATCCTCGACCGTATAATAGGTTTCCTTTGGGCTCATCACGTTTACGATCAGCAGATTGGAGCCGAGACTTTGTATCTGCTCGGTCACCTCGCTGGTAGCGCCCTGTACGGTCGATATGAGCATCGTGACCGCTAGTACGCCGATAATGATCCCCAGCATCGTAAGGAACGAGCGCATCCTGTTGCTCTTGAGCGACATGAAGGCCATCTTTAGGGCCTGTGAGAACTTCATACGCGCTCCCCCTCCCCGCTGTCGGACTCGATCACGCCGTCCACGATGTGCAGCCTTCTTCCGGCGCGAGCGGCGATATCGCGGTCGTGGGTGATAAGCAAGAGGCCGTTGCCCTCGAGGTACAGCGATTCCAGCAGAGCCATGATCTCGGTCCCCGACTGGGAGTCGAGATTGCCCGTAGGCTCGTCCGCGAGTATGAGAGAGGGCCGCGTGACGAGCGCCCGAGCCGTCGCCACGCGCTGCTGCTGCCCGCCCGAGAGCTGGTTGGGCCGGTGATCCATCCTGTCTCCCAGTCCCACCCGCTCGAGCGCCTCGGTGACCCGCCCCTTCCGGTCCCCTGCGGGCAGTCCCTGATAGATGAGCGGAAGCTCCACGTTCTCGTATGCCGTGAGCTTCATGAGAAGATTAAACTGCTGGAATATGAATCCTATCTTGCGGCTTCGGACAACCCCCAGATCGCGCTCGGAATAGTCGCTGATGTCCTGCCCGTCCAGCCGGTACACGCCCTCATCCGCTGTGTCCAGACATCCAATGATGTTCATGAGAGTCGATTTTCCGCTGCCAGAGGGCCCCACTATGGCGACGAATTCGTGATCCCCTACCGTGAGGGAAACCCCGTTGAGCGCGTGGACGGGGTTATCCCCCATCCAATACGTTTTACGTATGCCGAGCATCTCAATCATCGGGCGTCCGCTCCCCTTCCCCGCGGGAAAACGCCGGATTGCGCCGCATGTTGAACATTTCGGTCATCCAGTCTACCGACTTTTTCGGAACAGCGACGGTATCGCCCTCAGTAAGCCCTTCCAGTATCTCGATGTTGATACCGTCGGTAATGCCTGTCACGACCCTGTGATTGGCGGTAGTCAGCGTCCCCGCGTCGTCCCCCAGTATGACACGGGATTCGTTGTCGATGATCTGTATCGCCTCGACCGGGATCATCAGTGTATCTTCGCGCACCGCCGCCAGTATATCGGCGTTCGCGCTCATGCCGATCAGCACATCCTGTGCGCCCTTAAGCTCCAGCGTAACGCTGAAGCGCGTGACCTTGTTGACCGATACGCCGATTGGATCGATCCGGGTGACGGCGGCCATGAACTCCCTGCCGGGCAGCGCGTCCAGCGTGACGGACGCCGTCTGTCCGACCGAGATTTTCGATATGTCCAGCTCGTCTACGTCGACTGTGAGCATGAGCTTGCTGCGGCTCTGCACGGTGAAAAGCAGCGCGCCGGGCTGGAGCGTCTTGCCGGGCGTCAGCGAAAGGGCGGTGACGATGCCGCCTATAGGCGCGGTGACGACGCATTCCTCGAGCTCGGCCCTCGCCCTAGACAGATCATCCTGCAGCCCGGCCCGGGTGTCGAGCTGCGCGGTCAGCTCCGCCGAGGGAATGGTTCCCTTCCTGCGCAGCAGATTCGCGTTTCTCGAGACCCTGTCGCCCGGCCCGACGTAGACCGCGTCGATCGTGCCGCAGGACTCCACGACAGGCAGCGGCATATTCACAGCGAGCGTGCCCTCGCCCAGCGTGTTGCCCTCGCTGTCCTCTACCGTGACGGGCGTATCCGCCGCGTAGCCGTCGTCCTCCATGGTCACGGTAATGAAGCTACCGCCGATGTCGACCGCGGTGATCACGCCGTCTTTTGGTTCGCCGTCTACGAGCACACGCACAGGCTGTCCCGGGCTGTACGCGTCGGGATTAGGAACGTCGATCTCGGTCTTCATGCGGCCATCCGCCGATAGAAGGAGCAGCGCGCCGCTGCGCGCGACGACCGCGTCTACATCGTCTCCGACCGCCGCGTACACCTCCTTGACCACGCCCGCCGCCGACGCGCGGATGACCGTGGAGCCCTCGGTGAAGCGTAGCGTGCGGATCACCGCGTCTATTTCCCGTATCTGCTTCTCGAGCGCGTCGATGCGATCCCTCACGCTCTGGCTGTCGAGAACGGCGACGGTCTCTCCCGCGAGCACCTCGTCACCCTCCTCAACCATCACCACATCCACCGATCCGGCCGCGTCGGCGTATACGGTCGCGGTATCCGCCGACTTCACCGCGCCTGAGCCCTGAACGACCAGCTCCAGCCTTCCGCGCGCGACTTCCACTACATCATTACCCGCGGACAGCATCGCTTCCCGCCGGTTCCGGTAACGGACCGCGAGAGTCGCTAGTCCTGCCACGGCCGCGACGACCACCGCCAGAGCTATGAGACCGACCCGTCTTTTCCTGCTTTTTCCGCTCATGAACGCCTACCCTCCAAAAACCCTTCAACACAGGAGCCGAACTCCGACGTAATTCCTGCTGTAGTATGATTATTGACCCATCTTATTAATACTAGCCGATCCGGGCGCACCGGTAAAGGGAAGGAATACAAATTGTCCCGGCAGGCGTCCCATCTGTCGGGATGCCGGGCGAAACCCCGGACACCGAACAGGCCGCCCGACCGGACGGCCTGTTCATTAAATCGTACAATCGGACTATTTGTATACAGGTCCGTATGCGGCGCAGGCTCTATAGTCAGCGCTCTCGGGGTCTCCGGTTCCAAATGCTGCCCAGGCCGACGGGCGGTATATGGCCGAGGCATCGACGTTGTGCATACACACCGGAATGCGCAGCATCGACGCCAGCGTGATGAGATCCGCGCCGATATGACCATAGCTGAACGCACCGTGGTTAGCGCCCCAGTTGGCCATTACCGAATAAACGTCGGTAAACGCACCCTTTCCGGTCGTTCGCGGAGCAAACCATGTGGTAGGCCAGCTGTAGTCGGTACGCCTGTCCAATATCTCGTGAACTTCCGGCGGAAGCTCGGCGGTCACGCCCTCCGCGATCTGGAGCACCGGCCCCAGCCCCTTAACGATATTGAGCCGCGTCATCGTGACGGGCATACCGCCGCGGGTCGCAAACCGCGTCGAAAACCCGCCTCCCCGGAAATACCCGAGGTTTCCGTAGCAGAACTCGGTAGCGTTCACGCAGTCCGCCGCTTCGGCAGACGTGACCTGCCACCAGGGTTTAATGACGGGCTTGCCATTCTCGGACTGCCGTCCGGTTCCGTCCAGCGCAGCGGAGCCGGAGTTGATGAGATGGATGAGCCCTCCGGCAGCCGCTCCTTCGGGTCGGTAGCCCGTAACGCGCTCGATAGCCTGCGGGCTCCAGTAGGTGCGCACGTCCGCGAATACCTGCGCCGTTCCGGTCAGAAGATGCCCCATCAGCATCGAAAGGCCGTTGAGGTGATCGTTCTCGGTGGCGACGATATAGGGCTGGCGGATGCCGTTCCAGTCGAAGCTCGAATTGAGCAGCGTTTCCATGAAATCGCCGTTGGGCAGGTAGTCCGTCCACTGGCGCTGTCCCTGGAAGCCTGCGGCCAGCGCGTTGTGGCCGGCGGCCTCCTCGGCATATCCCATTTCATTGAGCTTCGGGTTGCCCGCCATGAGATCGCGTCCGATCATCGCCATTTTGACGACGGTCTGCCATACCTGCCGCTTGCGCTCAGGGCTGTGCCGCTGTTCGGGCGGATTTGGATCAAAGCCCTCGCGCATGTTTTTCTCGACCCACCGGATAGCCCGCTCGTATTCATCCGGATCGTATATGCCCTCCTCGATTCGGCGCGAGATCTCGCACATGTCCACGCTCTCGGAACGCATACCCATATATTCCTCGAGAAGCTCAGGGCTTACGATGGAACCCGCGATGCCCATCGACGTACTGCCGATCGACAGATAGCTCTTGCCCCGCATCCATGCCATCGCAAGTCCCGCCCGCGCAAAGCGCAGCATCTTGTCTCTGACGTCAGTCGGTATGCTGTCGTCGCCCGCGTCCTGCACATCCCGTCCGTAGATCGAGAATGCCGGAAGTCCCTTCTGGTTATGGGCGGCCAGCACCGCGGCCAGATACACCGCTCCGGGCCGCTCGGTACCGTTAAATCCCCACACGGCCTTGGGTGTGTATGGATTCATGTCCATCGTCTCGGAACCGTAGCACCAGCATGGGGTCACCGTGAGGCTCACGCCCACGCCTTCCCGTTCGAACTTCTCCGCGCATGCCGCCGCCTCGGCTACCCCGCCGATCGTCGTGTCGGCGATGACGCATTCGACTTTCATGCCGTTTGGATGGGTCACATTCTGGCTGATAAGCCGGGCCGCCGCGCGCGCCAACCCCATAGTCTGGTCTTCCAGCGATTCGCGGACGCCTTTTCTGCGCCCGTCGATGACGGGACGGATCCCGACCTTGGGCGGAGCGCCCGGGA
>JAAYXU010000035.1 GCA_012515725.1 Clostridiales bacterium
ACTCTGCCCCATGTATCGACCATTCCGGTAAACGACACGGCGCTCACCGGCGCGACGCTTCGGGGAAACGTTACCTATGACGGAGGCACAGAAGTGACCGAGCGCGGCTTCGTCTATGGCAGGGAATCCGAACCCGCGATCGGCGGCGCAGGCGTTACAAAGGTGACAGCAGGCAGCGGCACAGGCATCTATAGCTTAGCGGTCACGGGACTCGATCCCGATACGACCTACCATGTGCGCGCCTACGCGATCAACGGCGTTGGCTTGCAGTATAGCGGTGACATGACGTTCACGACGCTGTCCACTAACCCGGTCCCGCCCACTGTGGTGACAAATGCCACTTTTAGTGTCAGCTCGTCCGGCGCGACGCTTGCGGGCAATGTGACATTGAACGGAGGCGCGGTTGTCACCGAGTATGGTTTTGTATACGGCAGGCAGGCCGATCCCCGGATAGGCGGCACAGGAGTGACTAGGGTGGCCGCAGGCAGCGGCACCGGCTCCTTTGCCTGGACGATCGACGGCCTTGATCCCGGCACGGACTACCATGTGTGCGCATACGCAATAAACAGTGCGGGTACAGCCTACGGCACGGATGTGCGCTTCAGCACGAGCGAGGACGAATCCGCCGACAACCCCAAGACCGGCAGGCCGGAGCATACCGGGTGGCTGCTATTAAGCGTGTGGACGGCAGGTACAGCAGGTCTCATCTCCCTAAGGAGAAAGCGCAGCCGCAGATAAGCGAATAATAGAAGTAAGCGGAGCAACTGTCTGCTCCGCTTTCTTGCTTTTTGGGTTTACGCATTTATCCCTATATTTGCCTTCCGCACTGTGTATATGGTATAGTGAAGGGGCGCATAGCGCCAGTCTTTTTAGTGAAAGGTGCAACCATGGCTAACGAAAAAAAACCGCAGTATACCGCATTGGGACTCATATTCGGAACCGCTCTGGCCGCGGTCATATGCCTGCTCATACCGGTACCCATCTACTGGGCGGGAATCGGCGCGGCGGTCGGCCTCATAATAGGCGCGGCGCTGGACGGATATCGAAAAAAGAGATCGTAACGCCGCGCCGTTATCGCCTATTTCCCGAAGCACTGCTGCGCCTCCTCGAGTATCGGCCCGATCGCCGTCGCGCCCACGCGGTCACAGCCCGCTTCACGCGCCGCGAGCACATCGGCCAGGGTTCGTATTCCTCCTGCGGCCTTGATCCGGCAGCGTCCCTCCACCGCCTCAGCCATGAGCCGGATGTCCCGAAGCGTATACCTGCCCGGCCCATATCCCGTCGACGTCTTGACGAAGTCAGCGCCTGCCTGTGCGCTAAGACGGCACGCGGTTACCTTTTCCTCGTCAGAAAGGTAGCCGGTCTCCAGTATTACCTTTACGATCACGCCGCTCTGGTGGGCGGCCCGGACCACGGCCTCAATGTCTTCGCACACATAGTCGTGGTTTCCGGAGCGCAGTCGTCCGATATTGAGCACCATATCCAGCTCAGTGGCGCCGTCGTCCATCGCACGCCGGGCTTCCAGCACCTTTATCTCGGTCTGGTTGCTCCCGTGGGGAAATGCGATCACCGTACCTACCGCCACGCCGCTTCCGCGGAGCATCGACTCGGCCAGCGCCACATCACAGGGCCTGACGCATACCGACGCGGTCAGGAACCGGCGCGCCAGCGCGCACCCATTTTTCACGTCCTCGGCCGTCATATCGGGCATGAGCAGTGAGTGGTCGATCATCTTGGCGATATCGTGGCTTATCACTTGTGTACCTCCGTCCAAAAAGTCAATTGATTATACAGCCCCAGCCCAGGTATGTCAATTCGCAAAACTCCCCATAAAATACCGGGCGGCGGCGAAGGGATCGCTTCCCCGCCCCATTTTTCCGTATCGCTAGCGCGGTTCCCCCCGTTGACGTTATGTTTGGTTCATACTATACTGAAACGGCCAGTCTACGCCAGATTTCCTTGAATTCGGGAGGAACACGATGAACAGCGACGAAACCCGATGGCATACGCTGACGCAGCATGAGACGCTCGGACGGCTAAAGAGCCGGGAGGAAGGCCTGACAAAAGACGAAGCGAACCGCCGCAAAGAGCAGTATGGACCCAACGAACTGGAGGAAGTCCGCAGAAAATCCGTGGTTCGCCTCTTTTTCGAGCAGTTCGCCAACGTGATGATCTGGGTGCTGCTTGCCGCGGCCCTCATATCGGGCATGCTGAGCGAATGGGTCGACACCGCGATCATACTGGCGGTCGTGCTCATTAACGCGCTGCTGGGTACGATACAGGAGAGCCGGGCCGAGGCGGCGCTGGATTCGCTAAAAAAAATGGCCGCGCCGATGGCCCGCGTCGTGCGGGACGGCGCTGCGGAGCGGATTCCGGCGGGCGAGCTAGTACCCGGCGACGTCGTGCATATCGAGGCGGGCGACTTCGTACCTGCCGATTTGCGGCTGCTGATGAGCGCGTCGCTGCGGGTCGAGGAGTCAACGCTGACCGGCGAGTCGGTGCCGGTCGAAAAGAGCACCGACGCGCTTGCCGATCCCGAGGTTCCGCTGGGCGACCGCGTCAACCTGTGCTTTAGCGGCAGCAGCGTAACGTACGGCCGAGGTCTGGGCGTGGTCGTGGAGACCGGCATGCGTACGCAGATCGGGCGGATCGCGTCGGGCCTTGCGGCCCCGCAGGACGAAACCACACCGCTCCAGCGGAAGCTGGCCCAGATCAGCCGCGTGCTGTCGGCGGGCGTACTCATCGTAGCGGTGGTCGTATTCGCGGTGGGCCTGCTCACCGGCCGCGAGCCGTTCGAGATGTTCCTCACGGCGGTATCGCTGGCGGTCGCGGCCATACCCGAGGGGCTGGTGGCGGTCGTGACGATCGTACTCGCGCTGGGTATGCAGCGCATGGCCGGACGGGGCGCGATCATACGCAAGCTCCCGGCGGTGGAGACGCTGGGCGGGACGCAGATCATCTGCTCGGACAAGACGGGTACTTTGACCGTGAACCGGATGGCGGTACGCGCGCTTTGGCTGGAAGACGCGCACAGGGAGTCGGGCGATCCGCCCGCAGACTCCCCGGTATTTAGCGAGCTGTGCTCGGCGATGGTCAGGTGCAACGACGCACAGCTCAGTTCCGAGGGCAGGGCGGTCGGAGACCCGACCGAGACCGCGCTCATCGACTACGCGCTCAATGTGGGCGCGTGGACCGCGGACGCCGTCCGCGCCCGGACCCGGGACGGCGAGATACCATTTGACTCGGAGCGCAAGCTCATGACCACCGCGCACGCCGTACCGGGCGGCTTCCGTGTCTATGTCAAGGGCGCTCCCGACGTGCTGCTTCACCGCTGCACACGGGTTCTGGGGCCGCAGGGCGAGTCGCCCATGGACGAGGCGGCGATGGAGCGGGCTCAGGCCGCCAATACGGAGATGGCACAGCAGGCGCTACGCGTGCTGGCCTTCGCCTACAAGGACGCGCCTGCGTTTGACGCGGCGGATATCACAGGCACCGAGTCGGAGCTCGTACTGGTGGGGCTGGCGGGTATGATCGATCCGCCCCGCGACGAGGCGCGGCAGGCGGTGGCAGCCTGCCGCGAGGCCGGTATCATGCCGGTCATGATTACAGGCGATCACCGCATTACCGCCGAGGCGATCGCCCGGGATCTGGGTATACTGCGCGAGGGGTATGAGGCCGTGAGCGGCACGGAGCTCTCCCGCATGAACGATATGATGCTGTCCGAGCGGATCAGGCGCTTCGCCGTCTACGCCCGGGTCGCGCCCGAGCACAAGGTACGCATCGTGGACGCCTGGCAGCGCCGCGGATATGTGGTCGCGATGACGGGCGACGGCGTCAATGACGCGCCGGCGCTCAAGGCCGCCGACATAGGCATCGGCATGGGCATCACCGGCACAGACGTGTCCAAGGGGGCGTCGGACATGGTGCTCACAGATGACAATTTCGCAACAATCGTGCGGGCCGTCGAGGAGGGCCGCAAGATATACGGCAACATCCGCAAAACCGTACGCTTCCTGCTGTCGTCGAATTTCGGCGAGGTGATCGCGCTCTTCGCGGCGACGCTGGCGGGCTGGCGGCTGCTGTATCCCATCCATATACTGTGGATCAATCTGGTCACCGACACGTTCCCGGCGCTTGCGCTGGGCGTGGAGCCCACCGAGGGCGACGTTATGCGCCACCCGCCCCGCGATCCCAGTCAGCCTTTCCTGATGGGGCGCGACTGGCGGGATATCGTCGTTAGCGGCACGCTGGAGGGCGCGCTGGCGCTTGCGGCATTCCTTATAGGGCGATGGATGGCCGGAGAAACGCTGGGAACCACGATGGCGTTCGTAACGCTGGGCCTGTCGCAGATATTCTACTCGGTCGCGTCGCGGAGCGAGCGCAACAGCGTCTTCGCGCTGGGTCTCCTTAAAAACAAGGTGATGGTGGGCGCGTTTCTTCTATCAGCCGCACTGCAGGTATCGGTGGCGCTCATTCCGCCTCTGCGGACGCTTTTCGGTCTGGTCGCGATGAACGGCGCACACTGGCTCATTGTGGCGGGGCTGTCGGCGTCCATGCTCCTGTTCGGCGAAATATTCAAGGGCGCGCTGCGGCTTGGCGCGAGGCGCCGCGTCAGTCCCGACTGAACGGATTGTCGTAGACATCCGACATCCGGGAGAGCGCGGTGAGAAACCGCTTCCCCTCGGGATGGGAGGACAGTATGCTAAATACATCCTCCACCGCCCGAGCAAACGCGGGGTCGAGGCTCGAAACAGGCTTGTGGCACAGCGGGCACACGGGCCGTCCGCGCGGATTCATGCGCACGCCGAAGGAGCCGTCGGGGCGCAGCCGGGGCGCTAGCGGAAAAACACGACAGGCAAGCGGGCGCTCCTCGCGCTCGCAGGGGCCGTCGCAGCAAATGAGCGGCGCGGAGCCGTAGCCGGGGAGCGTAACCCGTTCACGCCGCCAGGACTGCGGGAAGGACCGCACCAGGAGCTCACCCGGGTAGACGAGCATTCCCTGCCCAGCCTCGTTCCCCTGGCAGCAGGCCGCGCCGCACAGGCGGCCGCAGTCGGAGCGAAGCGGCGTAAGGACGCCTATGCGCTCTATGCTTTGGCTGATGGAATCGGAAAGATCCATGAGAAAAAATCCTTTCTGGAGGTATTGCGGATGAAGCCCATTGCGCGGCCCGACCGCGAGATTCACGGGGACGGCGTGAGCCGCCTGTGCTGCGGCGACGCAGCCGCCACGCTGGCCCGCTGGCACAGCGCGCATGACGGCGTCCAGATGGCGTACATGGATCCGCCCTTCATGAGCGGGGGCGCGTACCAGTTCCGGCAGCGGATAGGCGTGGAGGGCTGGCGGGGACACCGGGAGCTCGTGCGCAGCCGTATCGCCTACATCGACCGGTGGCCCGGCGGCCCCGAGCAGTACCTCTCGATGATGGAGCAGGCGGTGGCGCTGACCCGTGAACTGCTCCGCGAGGACGGATGCCTTTTCCTGCATGTGGACTGGCGGTCGGCGGGCGACCTGCGCGTCATGCTGGACCGCGTGTTCGGGCGGCGCGCCTTCGTCAACGAAATCATATGGGCCTATGAGAGCGGCGGACGGACGACCACGCACTTCTCCCGCAAGCACGATACGATCTTTCTATACCGGAAAGGCAAATCCTTCTTTTTCGATCCCTCCGCGATAGGGACCGCCCGCGGGCCCCAGCGCCGCAACCACATGCGGCGCGGCGTGGACGACGACGGACGGGTCTACTACGCGATAAACAGCGGCGAGCGCGAGTACCGCTACTACGAGGATGAACCGGTCTACCCCGGCGACGTGTGGACCGACATCAGCCACCTGCAGCAGAGGGATCCCGAGCGGACAGGCTTTGAGACGCAGAAGCCCGTAGCGCTGCTTCAGCGTATGCTGCTCGCAACGACCCGGGAGGACGACTGGGTGTGCGACCCGTTCGCGGGAAGCGGTACGACCGCGGCGGCGGCGGCCTCCCTGGGCAGGCGCGTGCTGACCGCCGACGCGTCGCCGCTGTCCGTTCACCAGACACGGCGGCGGCTCGCCGCGGCGGGCAGCGGCTTTACGGTCGAGCTTGACGGCATGCCCTCGGATACCGATGCGGAGCTCAGCGCCCAGTCCAGCCCCACAGACGGGGGTCTGCGGGTGATGCTACACTCATTCCGGGTTCCGGGCGGGGAGAGATACAGCACGCCGTCCCTGCTGCCTTGGGAGGATACGCTCGTCGACTACTGGTCGGCAGGGCGGCTGCTGGACGGGGAATACACGGTTCACAGCTTCGATATGCGCAGCGTCTCCCATCCGGCGCTGGACGGCTCGCTGACGATAGCCCATGGCCCCGGCGTACCCGCGGTACATATCGTATGCGCGCTGGGCGGCGAATACTGGTACGAAGCGGAGCGGTATACCGGAGAATAATGCCCGGCGTCAGATAGGTTAAAGCTCCCGCAGCGGAGCGCAGCATTTCTTGAACTTCCGGCCGCTTCCGCACGGACAGGGATCGTTCCGGGAGAGAGCCGCCTCGCGCGCTCGCCACAGCGGCGCGCGCGGGTGGCCGCCCGTTAGCAGCGAACGCCGCAGGGCCGCAAGACCGGGAAGCGCGTGCGCGAAGAATTCCTGAAGCGCTCCGCAGTAATAGCCGCGCCGCTCGGGCTCTCCCGCGGCCGACAGGCGGTACCGGGGGCAGTCTCCCCAGCACAGCGGCAGGAAGCGGCAAGCGCCGCACCGCTCGTCCATTTCGTCCCGCTTGCGGGCAACGAACGCCGAAAGCAGCGGATCGTCCGCGATGGCCGCGAGCGTCCGGTCGTGGATATTGCCAAGGCGCCAGCGGGGCTCCACGAAAAAGTCGCAGGGATAGACGCTCCCGTCGTGCTCCACTACCAGATTGGCCGCGCACGCGGGGGAAAAGGTGCACGCTGGCGAACGATACTCCATAAAGCCCGTCAGCAGCTCGTCGAACATGCGTACATACCGTACGGGCTTACCATCATTATACCAGCGGTCAAACGCCGCGATGAGGAACGCCGCGTACCCGTCCGGAGCGGGAGCAGCGCCCACGTCCGCGCCCCCCTCGCTCTCGAAGCAAGGTATAAACTGCATGGCTCCGCTGCCCCGCTCGCACAAGTAATCAAAAAGCTCTCCGGCCCGTCCGACATTGCCGCGCGTGACGACGGTCAGCGTATTAAACGAGACCCCGTGCGCGCGCAGCAGCGCCATGGCCGCCTCGACCCTCGCGTGGGTCGGACGCCCGGCGGGATCGCGGCGGTATGCGTCGTGCGCATCGGCAGGCCCGTCGATGGAAAGCCCCACCAGCACGTCTCTTTCCCGAAGGAGCCGCGCCCATTCCTCATTGAGAAGCATACCGTTGGTCTGCAGCGACAGATTCACCCGCTGGCCGGGTTTACGATAGCGCTCCACGGCGTCAAATGTCTCCCTGAAAAACGAGGGGCCGCACAGCGTAGGCTCACCGCCCTGAAAGCCTATGGAGGCCGCGGGCCCGGCCAGCGCGAGGTATTCCGACAGCGTACGCCGCATCGTATCCATCGTCATCCGGTGCGCCGGAGCGTCGGGAAACAGCGTCTTTTTCCCAATATAAAAGCAATAGCGGCACGCTAGATTGCAGTCCGGTCCCGCGGGTTTTATGAGCAGACCGTTGACGGTAAGAGCCATGCTCTGTTCCTTTCATGTTGAACGTTTTAACCATTGTAACGCGATGGGCGCGGTTTGTCCACGCAGGTATTAAGAATGCAGGGCGACAACCCCTGCGCCGCCCTATTCATCGCTCGCGGGGTAAAATTTTCACAAAGCTGGTCATACTAAAGATCGTACCCGAGGTGATTGTTATCTTTAGACTGCTTAAAAGAATATTCAAAAAAATCCGCCCGGAACGCGATGGAGAAAAGAGCGAAACGCCGCCCCGCGATGTGCCCTCGAATATCGCCGAGTGTGAAAAGGCTATGAAGGAGACATTCGGCGACAGCGCCGACGTAGTCCTGCTGCAAATCGAAACCGTCCGGGAAAAGGCCATGCTGGTTTTCATCGACGGCCTCGTCAACAAAGACCTCATACAGCGCGACATCATCAATCCGCTTAAGGATCATTCGTTTGACGGCAATGTGACGATTGCGCTCAGGACGCAGTTCAAGGAGATTCCGGATCTAAACGCAGTTGCGCCCGAAATCGTCAACGGAAACGCCGCGCTATTTTATGAGGGCAGCCGGAAAGCGTTCGTGTCGGACCTAAAGGGGTGGGCGAAGCGGGGCGTGGAGACCCCGCTGGCCGAGTCTGTCATCCGCGGCCCCAAGGAGGGCTTCACAGAGGATCTGCGCACAAACAGCGCGCTCATCCGCCGTAAGATACGCAACCCCAAGCTGATATTCGAGAGCCTGACGCTGGGCCGCCAGACACAGACACACCTCGAAATCGTGTATGTCGAGGGCATCGTAAACCGGGACGTACTGGAGGAACTACGGCGCAGGCTTTCGAGCATCGATATCGACGCCATCCTCGAGTCGGGCTTTATCGAGCACTATATCGAGGACAACATATACTCTCCAATCCCTGGCATCGGCATGACGCAGAAGCCCGATATCGCGGCCGCCCGTATCCTGGATGGCCGCGTCGCGGTGCTGTGCGACGGCACTCCGCACGCGCTTACGATCCCCGAGCTGTTCGTGGAGAACCTGCAGACCAGCGAGGACATCTATAATCGGCTGATCTTTGCGAATTTTACCCGGCTTCTGCGGATACTGGGTCTTTTTATCGCGGTTATGCTACCCGGACTCGCCGTCGCGTTCATAACGTTCAACCAGGAGATGCTACCGACGGTCTTCCTCATCAAGCTCATCAGCTCCACCGAAGGCACCCCGCTTTCATCAGCAATCGAGGCGTTCCTTCTCATACTGATGTTTGAGCTTCTCAAGGAAGCCGGGACACGGCTGCCCATGGCGGTGGGCTCGGCTATTACGATCGTCGGTTCGCTCATCATCGGCGAGGCCGCGGTGGGGGCAGGCATCGTCAGCGCGCCGATGGTCATCATCATCGCGCTGACCGCCGTGTGCAGCTTCATCATCCCCAACCTCAATGAATTCATTATCATCAGCAGGCTTTTCTTTCTGCTGCTTGGAAGCACACTGGGCTTAATCGGCATCGGCGCCGGTATCGCGCTTTTGATTAGTTATCTCGTATCGACGAAATCCTTCGGGATACCGATATTGGCCTCGTTCTCCGCGCAGGACATCAGGGACAGCATTTTCAGGGTTCCGTATAAATACAAAAAATTTCGACCGACAGCCATCGCGAAGGATAACGTAAGGAGGCAGCCTTGATGAGGAGAGTCATGGCGCTTCTTAGCGCGGCCGCTCTCGTCGTGCTGCCGGGTTGCTGGAGCCGGAGGGAGCCTAAAAACATGGCAATCGTTTCCAGCATTTTGTACGATCTCAATGACGACAAAACCTTTGCGCTAACCACTGAGCTCATGCACCCCGGCCCGTCCGCGGGCGGAGATCAGTCCGGCGAGTTGCCCGCCATCATCGTTACGAGCAACGGAAACACTATCGCGGAGACGCTTCGCAACGCCGAGCAAACTATCGAACGGTATTTATTCGCCGCCCACGTTGAAGCCCGTTTCCTGTCTGAGAAATTCGCGGGATCAGACCAAGCATTCAGCTGCATAAGCGACTTTATCATGCGCGACCACATCGCCACGATGCGGCCGATCATGATGGTCATCCGCGGGGACGAACCCGAGAAAATCTATGAGGCAGAACTTGAGTATTCCACCAACTTCGGTTCATATTTTATGGAAATGGTGAAGACCCAGCCGCTCGCCACATCCAAGAGCGTGTTTGTCACACATTTTGAGTTCGTACGGGACTTTTATACCGAAGGCAAGGAGCCGGTCCTCGGATGCGTCGAGATCGTGGAAGACCCGGCACCTTCCCCCCAGTCAGCCCAGGGAGAGGGACAGGAGAAGGAACAAAAAAAGACGAAAATCATATTCGAGGGACTGGCGGCCTTCAAGCAGGGCGTGCTGGCCGGTTTTATGAACGGGAACGAGGCCAGAGCCTACAATATACTGACCAATCAGTTCAGCAGCACTTATTATTCAGCCGCTTCAAATATTCATGGAACCGTCGTCCAAATCACAGGCGCTAAAACGAAAATCAAGACCGACGTAAGCGGAGAGCTACCTGTTATCGACATCGCGGTCCATTTGACAATGACGCTCGTCCAGGAGAGCCACGGGGTTGACATCAACGATCCCGCGATGATCAGTGCGATCGAGCAAGAGGTTAGCGAAGACCTCGCCGCAGAGATCAGGGGCGCGGTGCAGAAGGCGCAGCAGGAGTTTGGAAGCGACATATTCGGATTCGGAGCAGTGATCCACCGCCAGCATCCGCACGCGTGGCGGCAGATGAGGGAAGGATGGGCCGATCTTTTTCCAACAGCTGACGTACGGTTGACGGTCGAGTCGTGCCTGGAACGGCTGGGTGAAGTAGAAGAGCCCTTTATACGGGAGGGGTCATGATACAGGTAAGAAAAATCTCATCAAGGCAGCTCCTCCTCATGGCCGTGGGGAGCGCGCTCGTCTTCCCCTACACGTTTATGCCGATTCTCGAGGCGCCGCCCGCGAACCAGGACGCCTGGATCGTACTTCTTCTCTGCGTCGCATACATCGTATTGCTCAACGCACCGACGCTTTTTATCATGAACAGGCTCCGGGGCCTTACTGTGAACCAGGCCTCGGAAACGGTGCTGGGAAAGGCCGCCGGGAAAGCCGCGTGTATGGTGGTTGCGCTTTTCTGCGTGTTCTGCTTTACGGCCTGTTCGCTGATCACGGCACTTTTTGTACGACAGTATATCATTCCTGAGACGCCGGTACTGGCGCTGGTACTGCTCGTCGTACTGCCGTCCGTCTACGCGGCCATTAAGGAACCCGAGACGATCGGCGGGCTGGCGATCGTACTGGTTTCGGTCATACTCGCGAGCACCGTATTCTTCTTCGTAATGGGACTCAATCTCATGAAGCCCGAGCTCCTGCAGCCCATCCTCGCCGATTCCACATTTCTGAATCTGAACATCGGCGCTTTCCTGACCGCGGCGCGGTATTCGGAGATGCTGATTTTCTGGGTATATTCATACTATCTTGTAAAAGAATCGAGCATCACAAAAACATACGCCGCCGCGATCGCGGTGTTCGGCGTGGCCTTTTTGATGCTCCTGCTGCCGGTCTTAATGCTTTTCGGTTATGAGCTCTCCCAGCATATATCGAATCCGTACTTCGTATATACCCGCCATGTCGAGGCGCTGAGCTTTCTGCGGCGCCTGCAGTCCCTGAACGCGCTTACATGGTTCCCGGTGGCGGTGCTCAAGATGGCCATATTCGTCTATATGGCAAGCCATTTGCTATCAGGTGTATTCGGCGCCAAATCCCACCGGTTATTTGTGTACCTGCTGGCGCTTATCTGCGTCGTCGTATGCATGGTCCCGTCCCTCAACAACGCACCTTTCATAGAAAGGCTCCGTTCCGACCAGGTCTTCCCGTACATCGTGCTCCCCGCGACGCTATTGGTTCCATCCATCATCACGGTCGTCTATCTCATCCGCAGAAAGAAGGTCGACGCGGTCGTCCAAAAAATCTGTGAGTCCGATAAGGAGCACTAGGGCTTAAGGCATATAATTTTACAACCGTAGGCAGGGGCTTGCTCCTGCCTTACCGCTGTATCATCCCGCCTTGC
>JAAYXU010000270.1 GCA_012515725.1 Clostridiales bacterium
AGATGCCCGGTCCCAAGCGCTATGTCGTTTGCGCTCTTATAGGCGCAGCTATCGGATTCTACGACGGGCTTGTCGGTCCCGGCACGGGCACGCTGCTTATCATAGGCTATACGTTCTTCGCGGGATATGATATGACGACCGCGTCGGGAAACGCGAAGGTCGTCAATCTGGCGTCCAACGTTGCAGCGCTCATTGCCTTTGTAAGCCGGGGAAACGTGCTGTACGCGCTGGCTGCTCCGGCCGCGCTGTGTGGCATCGCGGGAAACTGGCTGGGCGCTGGACTCGCGATCCGCAGGGGCGCTCGTTTCATTCGTCCCATGCTGCTCCTCGTACTGGCGGCTCTAATTGTGAAGGTTATATACGATGCGATCTCATAAATCCGAACATTATTTCCGTTATCTCTTAAAAATATCGGAATAATTGGCCGCCAGGCTGTTGCGCGGCCCATTTTTATGCTATAATACACCCGAAATATTCATTATGGGAGAAAATGCGATGGGCAATGTGCGGCGCGTCTATGTCGAAAAAAAGAACGGGTTTGATGTGGAGGCCGCAGGGCTTCTGGCGGATCTTCGCACCCAGTTTGGATACACTTCTCTTCAAAATATTCGTATCCTTGTACGGTACGATTTAGATGGCATCGACGATGAAACGTTTAACAAAGCCATGACGACCATATTTTCGGAGCCTGCGGCCGATACCTTGACAGATGCGCTGCCCGGGGGCGGCGCCGCCTTTGCGGTCGAGTACCTGCCCGGTCAGTACGACCAGCGGGCCGATTCAGCGGCGCAGTGCGTCGCGATGCTCACACAGGGCGAAGCGCCCCTCGTGCGCTGCGCGAAGGTCTATATACTGGAGGGCAGCCTGACTGAGGATCAGCTCGCCGCGGTAAAGGCATATCTCATCAATCCCGTGGACTCCCGGGAAGCTTCCCTCGATATGCCCGATTCGCTCGACATGACGGCCGACCTGCCGCCCGACGTTCCAATTCTCTCCGGGTTCTCATCGTTTGATCGGGAGCGCATGGCGGAGTTCCGCGACCAGTACGCACTGGCCATGACGCTGGAGGACGCGATGTTCGTGGCCGCGTATTTCCGCTCACAAAGGCGGGATCCAACGCTCACGGAGCTGCGCGTCATCGACACGTACTGGTCCGACCACTGCCGTCACACCACGTTCCTTACCCGCCTTTCGGACGTGCGTATCGACGATAGTCCGCTGCTCGGGCAGGCGCGCGTAGCCTGGCGCGAATACATCCGGGCGCGGGCCGAGGTTTATGGCGCGGAGCGGGATGGGAGGCCCATGTGCCTCATGGATCTGGCTACGATGGGCATGAAGCTGCTCCGAAAAAGGGGACTTCTCGATAACCTCGACGAATCCGAGGAGATAAACGCCTGCTCGATCCGCGTTACGATCGAGGTAGACGGGCGGCCCGAGGACTGGCTGATCCTGTTTAAGAACGAGACACACAACCACCCGACCGAAATCGAGCCCTTCGGGGGAGCGGCTACATGTCTGGGAGGGGCTATCCGCGATCCGCTGTCGGGGCGAGCCTACGTATACCAGGCTATGCGGGTGACGGGAAGCGGCGATCCCAGGACGCTGATTGGGGAAACCCTGCCCGGCAAGCTGCCCCAGCGCGTGCTGTCCATCGGCGCGGCGCGTGGCTACTCATCCTACGGAAATCAGGTGGGGCTGGCCACCGGGCAGGTGACCGAGATATACGATCCGGGTTATGTCGCTAAAAGGCTCGAGATCGGCGCGGTTGTGGGCGCGGTCCCGGCACGTAACGTAGTGCGGCGTCGCCCCGCTCCCGGGGATCAGGTGGTGCTGCTGGGTGGGCGCACCGGCCGCGACGGCTGCGGGGGCGCGACCGGCTCATCCAAGGCGCACGACATCGAATCCACTCTGACCTGCGGAGCGGAGGTGCAGAAGGGCAATCCGCCCACAGAACGCAAGTTGCAGCGGCTTTTCCGCAATCCCGAAGCGTCCCGGCTTATCAAGCGGTGTAACGATTTCGGCGCGGGAGGCGTATGCGTGGCGATAGGCGAGCTCGCGCCGGGACTGCTCATCAATCTGGACGCGGTGCCCCTCAAATACGAAGGTCTTGACGGTACGGAGCTGGCCATATCCGAGAGCCAGGAGCGCATGGCTGTCGTGCTTGATCGGGCCGATACGCAGGCATTTATGGAACTGGCCCGACAGGAGAACCTGGAGGCCGCAGTCGTCGCAGAGGTGATACGAGAGCCACGGATGCGCATGGTATGGCGCGGGCGGGAAATCGTGAACATCGAGCGCTCCTTCCTCGATACCAACGGGGTCATTCAGCAGGTGGAAGCTCACGCCGCAGCGCCCCGGGACGATGCTGATCCATTCGCGGAAAGCCTCGGAGCGCCCGACCGGAACCGTTGGCTCGAGTGCGTTTCGTCGCTTGCCTGCTGCAGTCAGCGCGGACTAGCCGAGCGCTTCGACAGCACGATCGGCGCGGGTACGGTTCTCATGCCGTTCGGGGGCGTGCGGCAATTAACGCCTGCGCAGGCCATGGCCGCCAGGCTTCC
>JAAYXU010000036.1 GCA_012515725.1 Clostridiales bacterium
CCGGCATGTGATGGACGCGCTGAGGCCCGGGGAGAACGAAGACAATGATCGTTGAGATGGAGGAGCGGCATATACCGGATGTGGGCGGACCCGAGGGGGAATTCGCGGTAATAGGCCGCATCGTGCCTCGCTTTGAGAACGACGTCTGGACTTACGAGGAGCGGCTGAATCCCGTTACCCACACGAAGCGATATCCGGGCGAGGCCGCGCAGTACGCACGCGCAATAGACGATCCGGACAGGACGGCGTACCTGTACTATGACGGGAGCCGCTGCGTGGGCCGGATTCGTCTGCGCGTAAACTGGAACCGGTACGCGTTCATCGAGGACATCGCCGTCAGTGAACCCGAGAGGGGCCGGGGTATCGGCACGGCGCTCATGAGCCGCGCCGCGGAGTGGGCGAAGGAGCGCGGACTGGGCGGGATCATGCTCGAGACCCAGGACAATAACGTGCTGGCGTGCAGATTCTACCGCAGGCAGGGCATGACGATCGGGGCGGTGGATACGATGCTGTATGCCAATACACCGTATGCCGGGGAATCAGCGTTATTCTGGTACCGCAAGTTTTAGCGAAGGAGAGCCATGGACGACCTTTTCACTCCCATACTGGAGCAGAAAGCGCCGCTCGCGGACCGCATGCGCCCCCGGACGCTCGACGAGTTCCTGGGGCAGGAGCATATCGTCGGGCCGGGGAAGCTGCTGCGGCGCGCCATCGAAGTAGACCGGCTGACCAGCAGCATATTCTATGGCCCGCCCGGCACCGGCAAGACCACGCTCGCGCATATCATAGCGGGCGCGACCCGCGCCGCGTTCGAGAAGCTTAACGCGGTTACGTCGGGGGTTGCCGACGTGCGGCGCGTCATCGAGGAAGCCGACAGCAATCTCCGCCTGTACGGGCGTCCGACATACCTGCTTTTGGACGAGTGCCACCGGTGGAGCAAGGCGCAGAGCGACTCGATACTCCCTGCCATCGAGAAGGGCGTTATTCGCTTCATCGGCTCGACCACCGAGAACCCGATGATCGCGATGACGCCCGCCATCGTGTCGCGGTGTCGGCTCTTTGAATTCCGCCACCTGACCGCCGCGCAGGTGAGAGAGGCGATGGAGCGCGCGCTTTGTGACGAGGAGCGGGGGCTTGGAAGAATGCGCATTGAGATGGACGGGGAGGCGCTCGACCATCTGGCGTCGGTTGCTAATGGCGACGCGCGCAGCGCCCTCAACGCGCTGGAACTGGCGGCCCTGACGACGCCGCCCGGAGAAGGCGGCGTCATACGCGTCACCATCCGGGAGGCGACGGAGAGCATACAGCAGCGGGTGATTCAGTGCGACGAATCCTACTACTATGATATGCTGTCGGCTTTCTGCAAGAGCCTGCGCGGCTCGGACAGCGACGCGGCGCTTTCCTGGTTCGCGCGTCTCATCCACGCGGGCGTGGATCCCCGCGTCATAGTGCGCCGCCTTATTGCGCACGCTTCGGAGGATGTGGGGCTTGCGGCCCCCGGCGCGATGGAGCAGGCGGTCGCCGCCGGACATGCGCTGGAGATGGTGGGCATGCCTGAGGCGGGGCTGTCCCTGACGCAGGCCATCATATTCCTGTGCGAGTCTCCAAAGTCCAACAGCGTCGTGGTAGCCAGGGACAGCGTTTTCCGGGACGCGGAGCACGACGAACACCATCCGGTCCCGGTGCATCTGCGCGATACCAGCTATGCGGGCGCGCAGCGGCTGGGAGCGGGGAAGGGATACCTGTATCCCCATAATTATCCGGGGCATTATATTAAGCAGGAGTACGCGCCGGTTTCGGCGCGGGGAAAGCGGTACTATCATCCCTCGCAGGAGGGGTTCGAGAAGCGGATCCGGGAGCTGCGCGCGCTGCGCGGCATATCGGACGAAGGAAAGGAGCCAGAGAATGCTGAGTGAAAAAACTGCGGCCCGGGTACTGGCGGCTGCGCTGGAGACGGGCGGGGACTTCGCGGAGATCTTTTATGAGGACACGCAGACCTCGTCCCTGCAGATGCTGTCGGCCAGAGTGGAGGAGGCGGTGGCTGGCCGGGATCATGGCGCGGGTATACGGGTATTCCGGGAGTATGGCAGCGTCTATGTATACACGAACGATACGAGTCTGGAGGGGCTGCTGACTGCGGCCCGGCAGGCGGCGGCCGCGATAGGCAGCGATCGCGCGGCGGACGCCGTGATAATGCTTGCGCCCGCAGCCATCGCGTCCATTCATCCTGTGCGCATCCCGCCGTCGGATGTGTCGGCGATGCGCAAGGCCGAGATACTGCGCGCGGCCTACCACGCGGCAAAGGGCTACGATCCATCGGTCGCGCAGGTCACGGCTACGTACATGGATCGGCATCAGCAGGTGACGATCGCCAACAGCGAGGGGCTTTTCGTGACCGACGAGCGCACCCGCGTCCGGCTGGGAGTGCTGGCGGTAGCCGGGGACGGCCGTGAGAACCAGAGCGGATTCAACGGCCCCGGAGGGCAGATGGGATTCGAGTTCTTTGACAGCCATGACCCGGCTGAGTATGGACGGGACGCGGCCCGCACCGCGGTGACGATGCTCCGGGCCGATCTTTGCCCGGCCGGACCCATGACGGTCGCAATCGAGAGCGGATTCGGCGGCGTCCTCTTTCACGAGGCCTGCGGCCACGCCCTGGAGGCGACCTCGGTGGCCAAGGGACACTCGGTGTTCGCGGGTAAACTGGGCCAGACGATCGCCTCCGACGTCGTAACCGCTATCGATGACGCCACGATACCCGGCGCGTGGGGATCGGGCAACATCGACGACGAGGGCACTCCCTGCCGCCGTAATGTACTCATCGAAAAGGGCGTGCTCAAGAGCTATCTCATCGACCGGCTCAACGGCCGCCGCATGGGCATGGCATCCACCGGCTCGGCGCGGCGGCAGTCGTACGCGTTCGCGCCCACGTCGCGCATGAGCAATACGTTCATCGACGCGGGCGACAGCAGCGACGAGGACATCATCGCATCTATCGCGTCGGGGCTATACTGCGTGAAGATGGGAGGCGGCTCGGTCAATCCGCTGACCGGCTCGTTTAACTTCGCAGTGAGCGAAGGGTATCTCGTGAAAAACGGAAAGATCGACCGGCCCGTCCGGGGCGCAACCCTCATCGGAAAGGGCGAGGAAATACTCCGGCGGATCGACCGGGTCGGACGCTGCGTGAAGACCGGGCAGGGAATGTGCGGATCGCTTTCGGGTAGCGTGCCCGCCGATGTGGGCCAGCCCCTCATCCGCATATCCGAAATCGTGGTGGGCGGCCGCCAGGAAGGAGCGCAGTCATGAAATTCGATGATTTCACCGATCGCCTGTTCGAAGGCGCGCGCAGGGCCGGCTTTGAGGAATGCGAGGTCTACGAGAGCAAAGGCGAAAGCTTCCGCGTCATGGTGTTCGAGGGAAAGGTGGATGACTACAAGGTCAATACGTCGCTCGGGCTCTCGTTCCGCGGTATGAAAAACGGACGCATGGGCTACGCGTACACGGAGGTGCTCGACGAGGACGCGGTGTCTATGCTGCTGCGCAGCGCGGCGGATAACGCAGCCGTCATTGAGAGCGAGGATCCTCAGTTCATATTCGCCGGAGCCGGGAAGGGCGACTACAAGCCGGTGGAGGCGTATTACCCGGCGCTGGCAGAGCTGACGCCCGCTCGCAAGATCGAGCTGGCGATCGGTATGGAAGCCGCCGCGCTGCGCGCGGACCCGCGCATCACGACTGTCGGATACTGCATGCTCCAGTACGGGGACGGCAGCGTACGCATCCGCAACTCGCGCGGCTTGGATCTCTCGGAGCGGAGCAACGGTCTTTTCGCCTATCTGGAGCCGGTGGCCGAGGCGGACGGAAAGCGGGAGGAGGGTCACGCGTATCGCATCACCCACGATCCGGACGGTCTTGAGCCTGAAGCGATGGCGCGCGAGGCTGCCGAAAACGCGCTTACCAAGCTGGGCGCCGCGCCTGTGCGCTCAGGAAGCTACGATATACTGCTGGGCAGCGAGGCGGCAGCCGACATGCTTTCGGCATTCTCGGGCATATTCAGCGCCGACGCCGCGCAGAAGGGGCTCTCCCTCCTGAAAGGCCGGGTCGGAGAGACGATCGCCGCGCCCTGCGTGACGCTGATGGACGATCCGCATCTGCGCGACGGGTTCGCGAGCGCCGGTTTCGACGCGGAGGGTGTGCCCACGCGCACCAAGGCGGTCATCGACGGGGGTGTACTGGGAACGCTGTTGCACAACCTAAAGACTGCCGCCAAGGATGGCGTGGCATCGACCGGCAACGCAGCCAAGGGATCTTTTAAGTCTCCGGTGGGTGTGTCGCCCTTCAATTTCTACCTAAAACCCGGCGATACGCCGCCTGATACGCTCATGCGGCGCATGGGCAGGGGACTTGTGATCACCGAGGTCGTAGGTTTGCATTCGGGCGCTGACGAGGTATCCGGGGACTTCTCGCTGATGGGAAAGGGCTTTGTTGTCGAGGAGGGCCGCAGGGGCCGCCCAGTTGACCAGATTACGATCGCGGGAAATTTCTTCACAATGCTCAAAGCCGTCGAGGCGGTGGGCAGCGACCTGCGGTTCGGACTGCCGGGAACCGGCTGCGTGGGAAGCCCCAGCCTGTGGATACGGGAGCTGTCGGTAGCGGGGAAGTGAGCGGGCGTCTGCGTCTTAACACTCCGTGAACCGTATAACAGAAAATTACTTATCGGAATATTAGTTGACAAAGAAATCCGCTTTGTCTATAATGTTTCGTGCTGAGTTTTCGAGGTGGTGGACATATGAGGCTGGATATTTCCAGATTGCTGAAGGAACCGGGTTCCTCGATGCCATTTGAGTTCCGGGAAACGCTCGAAAACCTAAATCTTGGCGGGGAGCGGATGGATTTCGATGAGCCGGTTCATGTGCAGGGCGTGTGCCAGTACACCGGGAAGAGCTTCCTGACCGAGGGAAGTATTAAGGCCCGCTACACCGCCACATGCAGCCGCTGCACCGCCGATATGCACGCGTCGCTCGATATCCCGTTTCAAGCGGTTTATACCCGGGGAGCGCGGGATGAGGGTTCCGAGAGCTATCCGCTCGAGGGCAATGTGATCGAGCTGACATCTGCTGTGGCGGACGAGCTGCTCCTCAACATACCGATGCGACACCTGTGCAGTCCTGACTGTCAGGGCCTGTGCCCTGTTTGCGGCGCAGACCGCAATAGGACTCAGTGCGGATGCGGGGATAGGAATGAATATGACGACTCCTTCGCAAGGCTCCTTAAGATAACCGGGGAGAGCGAAGGCACAGATAAGGAGGAATAACCAATGGCGGTTCCAAAAAGCAAAACATCCAAGGCGCGTACGGCGTCCCGGAAAGCCAACTGGAAGCTGAGCGCACCCGGCTTATCGGAGTGCCCCCGGTGCCATGAGATGAAGCTGGCTCATCGCGTATGCAAGAACTGCGGAACCTATAACGGGCGAAAAGTTATAGAAGTCAAGGATGCAGCTTCCAAGAAATAATCGGTATAATGCGATTTGTATAACGGGCGCGGCCTATGGCCGCGCCGTTGTGCTTTAAGGGCGTTTAGGCCGGATTTTTGGTCCAGCGCCCCGATTTTGCTTCCAGCAATTTATATTCATGATTGACAATTATAAGCATTTACTATATACTGTTAGAAGGATTGGAACTTCTCGGGGGGAGTGTTGTAATAATGGCTTGCATGGTGATTGTGTCTTAAAAACTAAATATGGTGCGACGAGTGTGAATGAAGTCAGTCTTCTTTGCATTGTTGCGCAAAAATGCAACCTGTCAATCTTTGCAATATCATTTATGAGGACTTTATGAGCGTGAACGACCGGTGGTCGTTATTTTAATGCCCACATATTGCAGCTGGTACCAGGGCTGCAGTGTGGGCGTTTTGCGTTATTACGAAAAACGGAGGGAATACACTTGATTCTATATTACGGTGATTTGGCGATCCGCGATGCGAATCCTGACGATGCCGGGCAGCTTTGCACGTGGTGGAATGATGGTAAAATCATGGCCCATGCGGGTTTCCCAAATGGCTTGAACGAATCGCCTGATGCTATCAGTAAGAGCCTTGCGCAGGACAGCGATGACCGCGGCCGCCGCCATATGATAGAGCTGGGCGGTAAGCTGATAGGCGAAATGAATTATCGAAACAAGGGCAACGGGACGGCGGAGATCGGTATAAAGATCTGCGATTTCGCACAGCAGAATAAGGGATATGGGACCACACTGCTCACGATGTTTATCGACGCGCTCTTTACGTATTACAAATATGAAAAAATCATACTGGACACCAACGCGAAAAATAAGCGCGCGCAACACGTATATGAGAGTAAACTGGGTTTCCGCTGTTTGGGTACCCGTGAACATCCATGGCCAGACCAGCTAGGACAGCCGCAGTATTCGATCGACTACGAACTGACCAAGAAAGACTGGGTAACTGTGCGGACGC
>JAAYXU010000271.1 GCA_012515725.1 Clostridiales bacterium
AATCCTCAACCAGCTTGCGCAATGACTATGGTGTCATTTCCGAGCTGGCACATAAAGAGCAGGAGCCCATCTATATCACCAAGAACGGCGAGGGCGATCTTGTCGTGATGGATATCGAGGCGTTCAGGCAGCGCGAAAAAATGCTGGAGCTGCGCGAAAAACTGGTACGGGTAGAAGAAGAGCGCCTGGTGGGGCAGATGGGGGGTTCTCCCGACGATCTGGAAGCCTATTTGGACAACGTTCTGGAGGGCGTAAAGCGCAATGGCGCAGTATAAAGTCATTGTATCGCCTGAAGCGCAGCGCCTGATGGGAAACTGCATTCTGTTTCTTGCGGAAAAGGATATGGCGGCCGCGATTGCGCTGAAGGAGCGGCTCGTCGAGGAAATACGAAAGCTGGATCATCTGCCGAAGCGGTATCCGTTTTTCAACGAGCGCTACGTCCCCGCGGATAAATACCACAAAATGTTTGTGGAGAAATACTACCTGATCCTCTATCAAATCAAGGACGACACGGTTTATGTGGATTATGTGGTGGACTGCCGGCAGGACTACAAGTGGCTGCTTTACTGATCGCGGCCGGTTTTGCCGTCAATGAGGTGCTGATTAAAAGGCCGGGGCTTGTTTCACGCCAGTCCCGGCTCTTTTTGTAGATTCAGTCTTTTTTGTAGTAAGGCGTCTCGTATCCGTCCGCCCGCAGGATCAGCCCAGGCGCCCATGGCGGCGTCCTGCCCATCTGCGCGCAGATTGCGTCCAGAGATACAGCCGGGTCGCATTCGAGGATCAGTTCGTCATGCACATGGGCCACGATCCGGCAGAGCCGAAGGGTCTGCATGGCGTCGCACAGAATGTCCCGGCTGATCGCCTGCACGATGTTCTCGCAGAACTTTGGGCCGTAGGACTCGATCCTTTCCCATTTCTTCGTGCCGCCGGTGCCCATATACGTAACCGCGTTCCCGCCGAACCGGTTCGTGCCAATCCGGGGTTTCACATAGCTGAGATGCCGCCCGGAGGGCAGCGTGAGAAAGAGCATGCCGTCGGTACACTCAAAGGATATCCCGTGTGTGGCGGTCGCGCTTTTGTCCTCCACGGCTTCCATGACCGCCGCGTCCACGTCCCACCAGAGCTTCACGATGTTGGGATTCGACGATCGCCACATGGACACCAGCGGCTGAAGCTCTTCCTCCGGGATGCCCATCTCCAAGGCGCCCATGGCTTTCAGCGCGCCCACGGAACCGCCGTACCCAAGCGCCAATTCCGCAATCTTGCCCTTCTGGCGCAGGTGGCCGTTGACCCCGTGCTTTACCACCGGCACGTGGAACATCGCGGACGCCGAGGCGCAGTATATGTCGCCGCCGGCTTCAAAGACCTTCTGGCGCCACTGTTCCCCGGCGAGCCAGGCGATCACGCGGGCCTCAATGGCGCTGAAGTCGCTGACGATGAACTTGCAGCCTTCCCTGGGAACAAAGGCCGTGCGGATCAACTGCGAAAGCGTGTCCGGGACATCGCCAAACAACAGCTTCACCGCGTCATAATCGCCGGCATGCACCAGCCGCCGCGCGGCGTCCAGATCGGGCAGATGGTTCTGGGGAAGATTTTGCAATTGGATCAGGCGGCCGGAGTTGCCGGTTACCCATACCTTGCCATTTCTGCGCGTCAAGAAATAACCTGTCGGAGTGACGGCACAGAACACTTTTCCCGTATATTCGGACACCGTAGGCTTCGACCGTATCTCGTGGCAGCTGCCTGGCGTGAGCCAGATGTCAACGATGTAGGAGTCGCTCCATTTGGGGTTGCTTACAGTTTTATTTTTTCTGCGCATGATGGCCGTCCTGCCGCTCATATGCGCCAGAGCTTGAACAATGTCGGCATTTTGACGGTTTATGGTCGAATACTGAATGCTGTTCGGAGCGGCGCGATAACCATCCCAGTAAGGCAGCTCATCGAAGAATACATCCGGGTTCTCCTCAAACAACCAATATCCGAACGTTTTTGTGCGAAACTGGCGCAGCCAGAGGGGCACCGAGCGAACCGGGATCGTGATATCGAATACGCTGTCTTTCACGAAAAAGTGTTCCGAAAAGGCGATTTCGGTTCTGCGGAGAAGCATCTTGCAGCGTTCCACCTTGCGCTGTTTTTTGAAACGGAAACGGATGCCGCCATCTTCGCAGTAGTATCCGTCCGCCTGTGTCATGATCAATACCCGAAGCCATGCTTGGTTCGCGCGCCCGCTAAAATATCTGTACCCTGTGAGGGGAATGCAGGGCCTGCACAGAGCCATTTGTTCTACGGTCATTGTACCCCACGGAGACCCAAATCTGCGCTGCACCCACATTTTGTGGTCGGGCGTGCTGCACTGCTCCATTCGCGCGTCATGGTATGTATACATCGGTCCGGTGTAATCAAAGATTACCCGCTCAGCCCGCTGGAACGACACCGCCTCGCTGTCGGCATTCCAACAGGCAATGCTGCCGCCCGTCCATTCATCAAGCCGCCTCCACCCATCGGGCGTCAGCACTTCATGATCGCCGGTTAAGCAGAACCGCCCGGTTCGGTTCGCGCCGTAAAACAGGAACATACCGCGCGCCCGACCGTCGGCGCAGACGGCGTTCCTCATGGCGATGTACTTTTTTACGCTGCTCTTGGCCAACTGCTGACGGAGCAGAAGCACCTCCCGCATCTCCGGCGGACAGTCCTTCAGCAGGGCGGCGACCTGCTTTTTGCCCAGCGTTTCCGTCTCCAGCCCGTTGTCCGAAAGCCACTTCTTCATCTGGGCTACGCTGCCGGGGTTTTCCAGATCGGTCCGCTCCCGCATGGCGGCGGTCAGCTCCTTGCGGGATTGGTCATCCATTTGGATGGCGCTCTCCACCAGGGCCATGTCCAGCGCGATGCCCCGATCGTTGATTTCCTGATCGTGATGGTACTGCGCCCACACCTCCTCCGGGACGGGATGATTTTTAAGCCGCCGCTGAATGGCCGCCTCGGTTTCGACGTCGCGGCGGTTGTACGCCTTGAAGATCTCCCACTTGTCGGGCGCGTGGCCGGGCAGGTTGCGCGTGCGCATGCCGTTTGCCTTCGTCGGCGGACAGGGCTGACAGAAGTATTTAACGAGATCCTTGCCTCCGGCCATCTTCTGCTTGTCCAACCCCAGCGCCGCGCCGACGTCCGCCAGCGACAGCGGAAGGCCAAGGTACGCAGCCC
>JAAYXU010000272.1 GCA_012515725.1 Clostridiales bacterium
AGGATGCTACTTAAGGCTTTGGGTACCGTTCGTGATACTGTTTCTTCTGCCTGATCTTTTACCCAGAACAACTTGACACGATCCATATCGACCTGATATATTGAATGTATCAGTATCATGTGATATATTATATGCGTTTAGATAGGAGGAAACCCGAGAAAATAGCGGTTGATTTGCCGAAACATTAATGTTATAATTGTAACAAAATCGAAATATTTAACGGGAATAAACGAATGGGAAAAGTCTTAAAGAGGATCATGGACATCATACTATCTGTTGTCCTCATCATTGTGGCGCTGCCTCTTCTGGTTGTCGTGTCGCTCATTATAGTCATCGACGACGGTTTTCCCGTACTCTTCGTTCAAAAACGGGTCGGGTATCGCCGGAGAATGTTTTCTATCATCAAGTTCAGGACCATGCACGTCGACGCGCCGCAGGCCGCCACGCGGGAGCTCATCGATCCCGACCGGTACATCACGCGGTTTGGCCGCTTTCTGCGCAGGACGAGCATCGATGAGCTGCCGCAGCTATTTAACATACTCACGGGCAAGATGAGCCTGGTCGGCCCTCGGCCCGTCGTCGAAAACGAAACAAAACTTATCGCGCTTCGCGAGCGATACGGCATCTATTCTATCAGGCCCGGCGTCACCGGATGGGCACAGATCAACGGACGCGACCTCATATCGGTCGAGGACAAGGTTCTCATGGACCAGTATTATCTGGAGAACCAGTCCTTACTGCTGGACCTTAAGATCATATTGCGGACCATCCATGTCGTGCTTTTCCAGCACGGCGTCCACGAGGGCTGCTTTGAGACCAACCAGCGGCGGTAGACGGCGCGGGGGTCCGGCTTTCAGGCCGGTTTTTTTATTCTTTATTTGAACGAATTCCTGTAGGCTATGAGCTTCATCTCGTTTTCAAGCGCCTGCCGCGCGGCGTACTCGTCGTATTCGAGCTCCAGCAGCATCCGTGCGTATTCTGCCTGCTGCTGGGCGTCTAGCGCCGCGATCCGATCGGCGAGCTGCTTTGCGTAGAGCTCCTTGAGACCGGCGTTATCGGCAAGTCTTGTATGAAGGTCGCCCTGCCTGTCGGCCAGCGCTCTCTCATAGGCGCGCATGAGATCCGACTCGCGTGTCTGTGCCTGCTGGTGCAGCCAGGAATTGTATCCGCCGCCCCGCGCCAGTTGCGCATTTTCCGCGTCCGCGAGGAGCCGCGCGATATCGGTTTCTCTTTGGGCGAGAAGCTCGCCGCGCGCCGCGTCGTACCGGGTCTGCGCCGCGCGGCTGTCGGACTCAATGCGCTCCGCCTGCTCCTGCCACGCGCTTTTGAGCTCGGCTTTTTGGGGCTCGTAGGCGGCCGAGACCGCCGCGGATACCATGTCGCGCAGGTTCTTCCCCGTCTGGGCGGGAGGCGGCGAAGTCCCCCCTCCGGGCGACGCGGGCGCGCCTGGAAGCGCGAGCACCATGCCCGGCCGTATGAGGTTCGGATCGCTTCCCACGACCTCCTTGTTGGCCGCGTAGAGCGTCCTCCAGTCGGTTGCGTATTTCTTCGCGATCTTCGAGAGCGTATCGCCGGGCCTGACGGTATAGGTATTCATAGCTCCTCCTCGGCCGTGATGATGATGCCGGCCTCCAGTCCGGTTTTTCGCGCGACGGTCTGCGCGCTGTCCATCGCGTAGGCGATATTATCGTGGAGCGCGCAGCGGGCGCAGCACACGCCGCCGCGCGTATGGACATACGCGTCGTGATATCCGCAGTCCCGGGCGCGCTCGCACGCGGCGGCCGCGGCGGCCCTGTCGGCGTAAACCCCGGCGTGGACCAGCAGACGGCGCGCGCCGCGCGGCGCGGGCTGCGCTGCGATCTCATGCCAGCGCGCGACTGCCTTGGCGGTGTTCCCCGCGACGTCGCGCGCGAAGTCCGGGTGGTATCCGTGCTCGACGATCATCGGGTACGGTACGCGCCGCCTGTTGCACGCGTCAAGGAAGCTGTACCAGTCGTGCCCGCCGCCTGTTCCGTCCTTTGTGCGGATCTCGAGTCGCATACCCATATCAGCCGCCAGCGGAGCAAACAGCTGTTCGGCCATTGCTTCCTGCTCGGTCTTGCCGTGGACGGGATTGTGCATCGCCACGATCACAAGGAACACGCCGGTATTGGGTTTGCCCGTCTTGCTGTTAATGCTCCAGTTCGTGTGGAGCTCCAGCCCCAGATCACATCCCGCGTCGTGCAGCCGCCGTGCGCGCTCCGCCCACGAAATATCGGTTGCCTCGGGCCGCAGGTTAACGACGCCCGGAATCTCTCCAAGCGCCGCCGCAAGCTGTCGCATGGCCGTTCCCTCCCGGTAGGCGGCAAGTTCGGGCGTCACGGCGTACTCATTCGGAATCGCGTTCGCGCCGTCGCCGTGCCCGCCCATAACGCCGATGAGTTTCAGTCCGTACAGCATCCCTTAGTCCTCCAGCGTCATGTCGCACGGCGCCTTCTGCTCATCCTTCGCCCTTTCGGTTCTCAGCTGCTTTATGAGCTGGTTGGCGAATACGCACAGCGCCGCCAGCAGCACCGCCTGGATTACCGATGTGATGACCACAGCCGCGCTCCAGCCCCGCCCCAGCACGAGCGCGACGTACAGTATGGTCACCGCGACGCTGACGCCCAGCAGTATGAACGGTATCGCCCAGTCGCTGCGGAACGAGGGCAGCAGCTTGAGAAAAAGTCCGAGCGCGTAGAGAAAGACTCCCACGAGCAATAGCTCGGGACGGATAAAGTCGGCGATCATCGTCATATCCATTTTGTTTTCCTCCTTCGGTTTTGTCGCGCGTACGCGCGGGATTTCCAATTTACTACTGTTTCCCGAAGTGCGCGAGCAGGCTCATGATCGCGCCACCTATCACGGTCCCTATCCCGGTCTTGAGGAACCAGTCCCACCAGCCGCCGCGCCGCGCCTCCAGCGCGGCCACGCGGCCCGACAGGCTGTCGAGTTTTCTGTCGATCTGGCGCACTGTTCCGATGAGTTCGCCCAGATCACGTATCATCTGCTTTTCAAAGTCCACGCTTCATCGCACTCTCCTTCCGCCGCATGGTGTTATGTTCCGCCGCGTCGCTGTTGTTCTTTTTTTGTTCGGGTTCTGAGATGAAGGTGTCGCTCCGCTGGTTGCCCTATCATGGCAGACTATTTATATGAGCCTAACGAAAATGCCACTTTCTATGAGAAAGTGGCCAAAGCACCGGGGGTCGAGAAGCGCCGGGAACCTGCGTCTCTGGCCCCAAAGTCGGCGCTTTCCGCTAACCCCTCGGCCGCCATGGTGGCTTACGCCGATTATACCATGGCGGCCTTCGGAAGCTTGCGCTACGACTTTGTGGCTCAGAAGCTTCGATATGCTATTCCCCTTTCATGTCTATGGCGTCGCTTCTGCCGTCTATTATGTCGGCGCACAAACGCA
>JAAYXU010000273.1 GCA_012515725.1 Clostridiales bacterium
CTCGAGCAGGAATTTCTTCATCTGCACCGCGGTGTCCAGTATGTGCTCGATCTCGTCTCTGCGGATACCCCGCAGTCCCAGCAGATCCTTTCGCCTGAAAGCCATATGGGTTCCGATCCTTTCCCATAGAGTATAGCCGATTTTCAAAAAAGAGAGCAGCGTGAGGCTGCTCTCCGGATACCCTTTCGTCACGCGGCCTCGTCGCGCCCGAACCGCTCGGGCAGCACCTTGTTGAGTATGATGCCGATGATGGCCGACAGCCCGTAGCCCTGGAAGAAGAGTCCCGCGTCGGGGTTAATGGGGATGGCCGCGCCGCCCAGCGCCACTACCAGCATCACGCCCACGATGAGCATGTTGCGCGTGTTTTTAAGGTCCACCTTGTTCTCCACCAGCGTGCGCAGACCGACCGCCCCTATCATACCAAAGAGCACAATCGACAGGCCGCCTATGACGGGCCCGGGGATGCTGTTGAGGAAAGCCGCGAACTTGCCGATGAAGCTCATGATGATAGCAAATATCGCCGCGATAACGAGTGCCAGCGGATTATAGTTGCGGGTCGCGGCCAGAACGCCCGTATTCTCCGAGTAGGTCGTGTTGGACGGGCCGCCGATCGCGCCCGCAAGCATAGTGGCCAGGCCGTCGCCTATGAGCGTGCGGTGCAGTCCCGGATCCTTCACGAAGTCCTTGCCTACCACAGCGCCGTTGGCGGTGATGTCACCGATGTGCTCGACGAATGTCACGATCGATATCGGTGCGACGATCAGGATGGCCTGCCAGCTGAATTTAGGCAGGAAGAATTCGGGCAGAGCCAGGAACCGGGCTTCTTGAATTTCGGTGAAATCCACGATCTGAAAGCCCATCGATACGAGGTATCCGACGATGAGTCCGAACAGAACCGGCACCATCTTGAAGAAGCCTTTAAAAAAGAGCGACACGATGAATACGGTAGCGACCACTGTGACGGCGATGATCCAGGATACGCCCGAGGTCATGTAGCTTAATGCCACCGGGGCCAGCATAAGGCCGATGATGAGTATGACCGGGCCGGTCACGACCGGCGGGAAGAAGCTTTTTACCCTCTCGGCGCCGAATATGCCAACGAGCAGCGCAAGCACGAGATAGAGAGCGCCCGCCACGATGATGCCGCCCGTGGCGTAGGGTAGGGCCGCCAGATAGTCGGGGTTTTTAATGATCTCGCTGCCGCCCGCGAACATGTACCCGATCGAATCGTAGCCTGAGGCCGCGAATCCCTGCTTGAACGTTGCGGCAAGGTCGCCGCCCGCGCACGTGGCCGCAGCCAGCACGATGGAGGCGATGAAGCTGAAGCTGGAGCCCAGGAACACAGGTACCTTGCGCTTCGTGATGAAGTAGAAAAGGATGGTCCCTGCACCCGCGCAGAAGAGCGCGACCGCAGGACTCAGGCCGGTTAAGAGCGGTACCAGCACCGTGGCGCCAAACATCGCGAACATGTGCTGCAGTCCCAGTACGGTGAGCTTTCCCCAGCTCTGTTTGTTTTGTTCGGACATGATCTCTCTCCTCCTCTTTATAAGGTAGATAATAAAAATGCCGGAATCATTCCGGCAAATCGTCTGTCGTATCAAAAAGCAGTACGCTGTTTTCTCCATCGAACTCGGTTACCTGAACGCCCACCATCTCGCTGCGGGATGTGGGTACGTTCTTTCCTACATAATCGGCGCGGATGGGAAGCTCCCTGTGACCGCGGTCCACCAGCACCGCGAGCTGTATCGTGGCAGGTCTGCCGATATCCATGAGCGCATCCATCGCCGCCCGGGCGGTGCGCCCCGTGTAGAGCACGTCGTCCACCAGTACCGCGTGGCAGCCGGTTAGCGCGAAGGATATGTCGGTCCCGTTTACGACCGGATGCTCGCTCAGAAGCGACAGATCATCCCGGTAGAACGTGATATCCAGCACGCCCAGCGGAACCTTGATCCCCTCGACCTTTTCGATGTTTTGCTGAAGACGGTGGGCCAGGGGCACACCGCGGCGCTGTATGCCGATGAGTACGACGTCCTGCGTGCCGTGGTTGCGCTCGATGATCTCGTGCGCGATGCGGATAAGAGCGCGCCGCATCGCATCTTCGTCCATAAGCTGCGTCTTTACGCGCATGTGCGTCTCCTCCTTCGCATAATCAAAAAGCGTCCTGCCCGTGCGGCAAGACGCTTCAATACACTCGTCCCATGCGGTATCGATGCACCTTGCCGACTTCACGGAGCCGATTTAAAGGTTCATTCGCATTTCCGGGACGAGTATAGCACGGCCGGCGGCCGATGTCAAAGATTTTTTTCGGTTTTTTGCGGGTTTGGTGAGGCTTTGAATTTACCATCCGTGCGCAGTCCGTAACCCTATTCGACGCCAGTTAACAGGTCATAACAGGTCATAATAAATTATTTATTCAGAAACCTTGACAAACGCTGCCGGAATCTATTATAATGACATTCGCCTGTTTCACAGGTTTACGACGCGGGGTAGAGCAGTCTGGTAGCTC
>JAAYXU010000274.1 GCA_012515725.1 Clostridiales bacterium
ACGGTATGCAGGTGTGCCAGCAGATTCGCCAGCGCAGTACTGTGCCCATCATCATGCTTACCGCCAAAGGGGAGGACATGGACAAGATACTTGGTCTTGAGTACGGGGCCGATGACTATATGACTAAACCCTTTAACATACTCGAGGTGAAGGTGCGCATCAAGTCGCTGTTCCGCCGCATCGGTGCGCACACCGACGAGCAGGAGGACGCGGGCGTCGTGACCGCGGGCAACATGACGGTAAAGCTCGAGAACCGGAGCGTGACGATCGACGGCCGCGAAGTCAACCTTACCGCCAAGGAGTTTGATCTTCTCAGGATATTTATAACGAACCGGGGCAAGGTGTTCAGCCGCGAGCAGCTCCTCGAGACCGTATGGAAGTACGATTATCTGGGCGATCTGCGGACGGTAGACGTCCATATCCGCCGCCTGCGCGAGAAAATAGAGGCGAATCCGGGACAGCCCGAGTTTATCCAGACAAAATGGGGAGTGGGATACTATTTCTCGGACAAGTAAGAGGATATTCAGCATTCGCTGGCGGATGATGATACTCTACATCGCGGTGACGCTGGCCGCGCTGGTGCTTTTCAACGTCCTTGCTGTACGCATGGTTGGGGAGTACCTCATCGAGCAGCAGGTCAGCAACGGCGCAGAGCATGCCGAGCGAATGGCTGTTGAGGCGACGGCGCTGCTGGACTCATCCGACGACGAGGGTCTCTACAAGTATATACTTGAGAATTCACAGTCGCTTGGCGGCCGGGTGCTGGTCGTAGACCGGTACGGCGTGGTGCAGGCCGACGCTTTTTCCATGCTCAATGGCATGAAGATGACCCACGAGGAGATAGTCAGCGTACTGACCGGATCAAAAAGCGCCGCGTCGGGGCTTCACCTGCTATATGTGGACGAGAGGAAAGAACCGGCGTACGGTCCGGGGGTTCTGGAGCGGCTGCGGCGGCTTATCGACATCAATCCTGATGCGCGGCAATGGGTTCTGTACAGCGCCGCGCCGATCGTGAGCGGAGGACGCATCATCGGCGGACTGGTTCTTTCGGCGTCGATACAGGACGCGGTGGACAGGATCGAAAGGCTCCGCTTTCAGTTTAATTTTTTCACGGTGCTCATTTGCTTTATTATGATCATACTCAACTATCTGTTGTCAGGCGCGATTATCAGGCCCGTACGGGAGCTGACGCGGGGCATACTGATATTGGGCCAGGGCCATTTCTCTCACCGCGTACGCGTCCGTGGCCACAGCGAGTTCGCTCGGATGGCCGAGACGTTCAACGCGATGAGCGAACGGCTGGAGAGCATCGACCGGATGCGTACCGAGTTTGTTTCCAACGCATCCCACGAGCTCAAAACGCCGCTGAGCACTGTCAAGCTGCTGGTGCAGACCCTTCTTTCCCAGCGGCCGTTCGACCCGGCGATGACCGGCGAGTTTCTCGGAGACATCGACTCGGAGGTCGATCGGATGACAGCGCTCGTAAGCGATCTGCTCGTACTGGTAAGGATGGACGAAAAGGCCGCGCTTGATTTTGAGAACGTGGATCTGTCGATGATCGTGGAGGACGCGGCGGTTTCGCTTGAGCCGATAGCCGGAAAAAATCAGCTCGAGCTCGAGGTGCGCGTCGAGCCGGAGCTCACCGTGAACGGCGAGGGCTCAGCGCTCCGTCAAATGGTTATCAATCTCATGGACAACGCGATCAAGTACACGCCGCCTGGTGGCAAGGTCACGGTCGGAGCCGTCCGCAGAGGCCGTGACATCGTGATGCGTGTGCGGGACACGGGCATCGGAATAGAGGAAAAGGATATTCCCTACATATTTGACCGATTCTACCGGGTGGACAAGGCCCGGGGCAGGCAGACCGGCGGAACCGGGCTAGGGCTTTCTATCGTCAAGGGTATCATCGCCCGCCATGGCGGTATCATAGACGTAGTAAGCAAACCGGGGCAGGGAACCGAAATGATCGTGGTGCTACCCGGCGCTCAGGAACGTTTGGCGGGATCCGCGCGTAATATCACTCAAATGTAAGGATCAAGTAAATAAACTGTAATCAGTTTCCGTTATATTTAAGCAGTACGGGAGTATCACTTATTATTTTGTATTGTCGGTGGAGGTTTGGATGCGCCGAAGCGTATGGAAAACAGCAATAGCCCTGTCGGCCGCACTGCTGCTGGCGGCGCTTCCGTCAGGCTGCGTTCCATATTACAGATACCAGTATATTCGGGACGCCGGATACAGTCAGCACAGCACAGAGCTCCCTCTGACCCCGGTACAGTCCGAAAAGGCACAGCGTCAGTCCTATACCCTTTATTTCCGCTACGAAGGCGAGAACTACCTGGCCGGAGAGCAGCGGATGCTGTCGGCGAGCGAGGACAAGCGCATCGAAAAAGTACTGCTGCAGGAAATGATACAAAACGGGCCCAGCGCCGGAAGCGTAAAGCTAAGGCCCGTCATCAGCCCGAAAACCAGCGTGCTGTCGGTCTCCGAGAACAGGGAATATCTCTATGTAACGCTCAGCCGTGAATTCCTAGAGCCTCTTTCGGACGAAATACCCGCGAACTGGGCAGAGGATGAGAAATGGCGGGAGCAGGTCTACGCGGAGCGCCGCCTAGCCGTCATGGCCATCGTCAACACGCTGACCGAGCTGGGGCAGTACAGCCGGATACAGATACTGATCGACACCGACAATACCGGACAGGGAGCGCGTCCCACGTGGGAGATGCTTGGATTTGTGCGCGGCGATCCGGAGCAGGACGCGCAGCTCGCAGAGCCACTGTCGCGCGATCAGTCAATGGTACTCACCCCGCGCAACACGCTAAACCTCCTTCTGAAGCGCTTCGGGGAGAAGAACTGGAAAGCCGTGGACGCCTTTATCGCCCGGAACGATCCGCGCGGCTACACCAAGCCATCGACAGAGGAAATGATCGCGATGCTGGGTATGCTGGACATATCGCTCGTTAGCTACGAGATACACGAAGAAATGGTCAGCAATGACGGACAGTCCGCCGTTATTACCGTGAGCTATGTCTTTCAGATGAAGGATGGAAGTACGTTTACGAATACCCGCGCGTCGGTGCGTATGATCCGGGAGAACAGCATCTGGAAAATGGTATATCCCTCGATCAACCAGCTGATCAGCAATGCGTAGCCGCGGACCAAGAAAATGCTTGCGCACAGCGATCGCAATATTGTGCGCGGTACTGATCGGAGGGCTGACGACCGGTTGCGGCTCGCAGTCTTTCTCAGCGCCTTCCGTAACCGGAGGTCTACCGGTGATCGAGCCTGCCATGTCGCAGCCGCCCCAGAGAAGAGAAATCCAGAGTTTTGCTGCTGCCCTGTACTTTCCCAATAAGGAGAGAACCCAGCTCATCTGCTCCATACGGACACTTCGGCTTGTCAGCGGCCAGACGCGCGCCGATGCCGTTATGTACGCGCTGCTTCGCAAGCCCGAGGAAGAGGGCCTCACGCCCCTATTCGATCAAAATGTATATACGCGAAGCGTCACCGTATGCCGCGATCTTGTGACGGTAAACCTATCAATCGACGAATCGGATCTTAAGGAAGAGGAACTGGTGACCGCATGCATGGCCATTACCGCGTCACTGACGCAGATAAGCGGTGTCAGCTATGCGCGAGTTCTCTTCAACGGAAGAGAAA
>JAAYXU010000275.1 GCA_012515725.1 Clostridiales bacterium
GGCGGCGTCTCCCGCGGCCGGCGCGTCGACTTCCGTCGCCACGTCTGCGCAGGGCGCGATCCTCATAGAGGCCGAGACAGGACGGGTGCTCTGGTCACATAACGAGGACAGGAAGCTCCCTATGGCCAGCACCACGAAGATCATCACCGCAATCACCGCGCTTGAGCACGCCGATCCCTCGCAGGTGGTCAGGGCCGATCCCGCAGCGGTAGGAGTCGAAGGTTCTTCAATCTATCTGGCGGCCGGGGAAGAGCTTACGTTGGAGCAGCTTCTGTACGGACTCATGCTCTCGTCAGGGAACGACGCCGCCGTGGCCATAGCCATACACGTGGCGGGCAGCGTCGCGGATTTTGCCGTGCTTATGAACGAGACAGCGGCTCGCGCGGGCGCGACAAATACTCATCTTATGAATCCGCACGGGCTTCACCATCCCGATCACTATACTACCGCCGAGGATTTGGCGCGCATCACCGCCTACGCGATGCGCAATGAGATTTTCGCGCGGATAGTGTCCACCCGCACCGCGACGATACCAAAGGCAGGTGAGAGCTGGAACCGAACCCTAAATAACAAGAACAAGATACTCTGGCAGTATAGCGGGGGAAACGGTGTCAAGACCGGATTCACCCGGGCAGCCGGCCGCTGTTTGGTCGCGGCAGCGCGGCGCGATGGTATGCAGCTCATCACGGTCGTACTCAACTGCGGACCGATGTTCGAGGACTCGATGGCGCTGCTCGATTACGGTTTTGAGCACTACGAATATAGGTGCGTGCTGGAAGCCGGTGTGCGCATAACGGATCTGGCCCTGACGCGGGCGATGGACGACCATGTGGCGCTTATAGCCCGCAAAAGCATCCGTCTGCCGCTTAAGAGGGACGGAAGCGAGACGCCCGTATTCACGGTGGACGCGATGAACACATGGCAGGGAGAAATTCTATTTGGACAGGAAGCGGGCCGCGTCACGGCCTGGGTGGGAGACACGAGGGCCGAAAGCCCGCTCGTGGCCGCCCGGAGCGTCGCCCAAAGCACTTTCATAAACCGATTGAAAGACCGCATCCGGAGGTGGTATACTAGGATTGCTGGATCATAGCGATCGGAGAGAGAAGTGCGGCTTCAGAAATACTTGGCCCGTTGCGGAGTGGCTTCCCGGCGGAAATGCGAGGACATCATCGCGTCGGGAAGGGTCCGCGTGAACGAAAATATCGTCAGTACCCACGGCGTTCAGGTGGAACCCGGACAGGATACGGTGTACCTCGACGGTAAAATGCTGTCGCTTCCCGAAGTGGCGCGGTACATCGTACTCAACAAGCCCGCGGGCGTCATCGTGTCCGACGGGGATCCGCAGGGCCGACGGACGGTCATGGATCTTTTGGCGGGCGCTTTCCCCGAGCGTATCTTTCCGGTCGGACGTCTTGACTATGATACCGAGGGCGTGCTGCTGCTGACGAACGACGGGGACTTCGCCAACGCGGTCGCGCATCCTAAGCATGAGATAGAGAAACGCTACTACGCGGAGGCTGCCGGCGCGATCAGCGACGCGAAGCTGGAGGCGCTGCGAAAGGGTATCGTGCTAGATGGGAGAAAAACCGCGCCCGCCCGCATACTGAACGTGCGGCGTACGCCATCGGCTACGTACTTCTCGATCGTAATCCATGAGGGACGCAACCGGCAGATCCGGCGGATGGTAGAAGGCATAGGGCACCATATACGGTATCTGCGCCGGGATCAGGTGGGGCCGGTAACCCTTGCGGGGCTGGCAGCAGGCCAGTGGAGAAACCTGACAAGCCTGGAGATAAAAAAACTGAAAGGTAAGTAAAGAAAAACTGATCACAGTTTTTCTTTTTTAATAGCAGGAAAAAAAGATTTTGTGTAGAATATTAGAACTAGGGTTAAGTTGGGGCTTTACAGATATCAGGTAGCCTAGTACTCATTTTGGAGGAA
>JAAYXU010000276.1 GCA_012515725.1 Clostridiales bacterium
CAGCGGCCCGTAGAAAGCCGCTTCCATCGCATTCTGAAAAGCGGCGGGATCGTCGGACGGGAGCGTCTGGCCCTCCGCGTCGCTCCACTCGTCCATGTTGAATCCCCAGACGTGGTCGCAGCGCACGTTCCACTCCCGCAGGAAGTAGACGGCCCAGCGATACATGCCCATCGGGCCTACCGGCAGTATCAGCGCAATTTTGCGGTCCTGCCGCCGGGCATCGCTGATCTCGCGCGCGATCTCGTGGCCCATCCTTACCTCGAAGTCCGCGAGCGTATCGCATACGACAGGCTCAAAGTCCGGATGCCAGAAGTCCTGACGCCGGGTAGCCGTCCCGGGATCGGGGTCGATGCAGGCGTCGATGCGGGGAAGATCCCACCCAGAGGGATAGAAGCCTTCGAGCAGGGAGCCCTTGACGGTGTCGATAAAGTTCATAAAAAGTCCTCCTTTCTATGGAAGCATCCGCCGGGTGGCGATGCGCGGCCAGCTCATATGCTGGGTGAATCCCTCCGCGTACCCCACGCTGGACTGAATGCCGCGGAACCGTGCGGTGACCCGGACGAATTCCGAAAAGTCGATGTGGTCGTGCTCTCTCATCCATTTGATCTGGCTCTCGTGGCATTCGAGGGCTGCGATCTTGGCCTCGATCGTATCGGTGATGTCGACATACTCTGTGGGCAGGAAGTTGACTCCGGCCAGATTGTCCATATAGTAAATAACCGGGAACACGCCGTGCGCGGGGCTCCCCGGAGCGTAATGCGGCACCGTCGCGGAAAAGCTCGCGTCGACGGACATCTGCCCTACGCTGACATGGTCGACCATATAGTCGGTCGGGCTGTGGGTGATGATAACGTCGGGCTTTGTGTCGCGTATCACCTTTACGAGCTCCTCGATTTTACGGTCGTAGAACTCCTTGACGCGCAGGTCGCCGATGTCGAGGCTTATTACCTGCGCGCCCAGTATCGCGCCGCCCCGCCGGGCTTCCTCGCCCCGTATGAGCCGGAGCTCCGGGGGCATGATCTGCGTGTGTCCCATGTCCCCGTTGGCGACATGGCACAGGAATACGCGGTCGCCCCTGTCCGCATATTTGCGCAGAGTGCCGCCGCACCCGATCTCCACGTCGTCCGGATGGCATCCGATAGCCAGTATGTTCATTTTCAGCTCCTTCTTTCAGTCTGTTGACTTTTACTTGGTGCGTATGCTCTCCCGGCGCTCGGCCAGCGCGATGAGACCGGACGCGCCCAGATCGTCGAGCGCATGTCGCGCCGCGCCGCATACCACCGCCGCGCTGCCGCAGCCTGCTGGACGCAGCGCGGGCGGATAGGGCGTATAGCGGGCGAGCGCGTCCTCGAATCTCCGGGCGTGGGCCATGAGACACGGCCCCATGCCGCCGCCTACGATTATGACCTCGGGGTTCAGTATCGCCGCGAGACTAACGAGCGCCCGGCATGTGAGCTTAAGCGCGCGCTCGGTCACCGCGACGGCCGCCGGGTCGCCGTCCTCCCGCAGCGCGAACACGCGCGCCACCGCCTCGGCCGGGTCCGCGGGAAGCGGGCCGCCCCCCGCCCTCCGGTATTCGCCCAGTATCGAGCGGGTGGACAGTATCTGTTCGAACGCCCCGAGCGGCTCGAACACGTCCCGGCGGGGCGCTTCACCAAAGAGGGCGTAGGCGATCTCCCCGGCAGCGCCCGTACTGCCCGATATCACACGCCCGTCTACGAGTATACCGGCTCCCACTCCGATGCCAAACTCGAGGTATACGGCGTTGCGCGCGCCGCGGGCGTTGCCCAGCCACCGCTCTCCCGTCATGCCAAGATTGACGTTGTTCGCGACCGTCACACGGCTGCATACCCGCTCTTCAAGCCCCCGTGTCAGGTCCTGATCCTCCCAGTCGGTCATGAAGGGCGCCAGTCGGTTCAGGCCGAGGTTCTCATCGCGCACGCCGGGTACTCCGATCGTGACGGCCGCCATGCGCTCCGCCCGAATGCTCGCCTGCCCGAGCAGTGCGGTAAGGTCCCGCTCCACCTGCCCAAAGAGCGCCGGGCCGCTGGCGGCGTCGTGTATCCGCGTCTGCCGCAGTCCGAGCCGCTCCCCCGCAAGATCGAAAAGGCCCGTCCTGACCATGAAGTTGCCTATGTCCACACCGGCCACGAATGCCCATCGCCTGTTGAACGCGAGACGCGTCGCCTTCTTTCCAACCGGATTGTCCCCGGGGCCTTCCTCTCGTATAAGTCCCCATCCGATCAGACGGCCTACCGCCTGCGACACGGTTGGCTTGCTCAGCCCCAGCATGCGGGAAAGCGCGGCCCGTGATGTGCCGTCCTCGCGCATGAGCGCGGCCAGCACTGCGGTCACGCTGTCGTCCTGACGGGCCGCCCCGTTACCGGATCCCCGCACGCGGCTACGCTTTGGCGGAGCGCTTGAGTATCCTGCGCTCCCATGTGCTTATAAACTCAAATACGTCGAATACCGGCTGCATCCGCTGCTCGTTGCGGCACGCCCAGTCGCGCACTTCGGCCCACGCATCGTCCGCCGCCCGGTCGTCGCTTTGGGCGCGCGAGGCCAGCACGACGGCCAGTCCCCGGCAGAGCTGCGCGTGGAGCGCCAGGTACTCCCATGTGCGCCTGTGGCACAGCGGGCCTGCCTCCCTATTGCGCTCGATGACTGGCAGGAATTCGTCGATGAACGCGGGAATCCCGCGGTACCGCCGCGCGGCCTCCGCTCCCGTCGCGGGTTTTTCGCCGCGCAGCGCCCGCGGCTCAAAGAGCCTCGAAAGCCCTGCCAGATACGCGCGGCACAGCGCTCCGTCGCGCCCGCAGGCGGCGTCGAAGTACCGGGCGGCCTCGCCCTCAAAGTCCAGGCTGCCCGACCACAGCGTATGGCCCAGAACATGCATTCCCAGACCGCTTGGTAAGAACACCCGCTGGTTCTGGCAACTGACATAGCCGTTAAGCCCCAGCGCGTGCAGATTTTCGATGTCCTGACCCAGCACACGCGCCATCTCGTAATACCCGGGATCCATGAAATGATCCCACATGTAGTGGTAGTCGAACACGAAGCTGTCGCCGTCAAACACCTGCTGCCACGCTCTCAGGTAGGCCATTGCGTCCCCGACCGCGCGAGGGTGGGTGATATCGTTGCGCACGAAAGGAGCCATCTCTCCGCGTGAGTCGGGACGCATGGGCTCGCTGTAGGTGCGGCTGATGGGCGCGAACATGAGCGTGAAGCGGTCGGGATTCGTAAACCGCGCGCGCTCGGGCGGCCACAGGAGCTCCAGGTATATGAGAAATACGATCCTGGTCGGGAGCCCCAGCGCCGCCAGGCGGGCGTCGGCTTCGTTGAGCATTTCGACGTAAAAGTCCGCCGGACGGGTATCCCGGCAGCGCTCGCACTCGCAGTGGTTGTTGGCGGCGTCGGCCAGCCAGCAGTGTATGTAGTCCACGTCCCTGTTACCCTGCGCGTAGTCCACGATCTCCCGCACCATCAGCTCACGGGCGCGCGGATCCGAGTAGCACAGGTTCGTATTTATCGCGACGCCGCGCCACAGGCCGCGCTTCCCGTCAACCTCGGCTATGAGATCCCGACGATCCGGGGCGATGTCCTCGTCCCGGCTCTGATACCAGCCGCCCGTGCCGATGCCCAGCACCCGAGCCGTCCAGCCGTGCCCGACGCCGTGGTGCATCATGCCACGTTTCTTTATTTCCGCGCCGTAGTCGCGCATGAAGCGATCGACCGTATCAACGCTGACCGGCGTGGGCGTCATCGCGGGATTGCCGCGGTGGCTGTACCAGCGGTCAAAGAACTCAAACGGCGTGAAAAACTGCGTAAAGTACCCGTTGAACCCGGCCTTGGGAGCCCAGTCGATGATTCCCGCCACATTCTCATACGACACCGCGCCCTCGATGCATATCGCACGGTGGCGGTACGCCGCGGCTTCGCATACCGATACGCGCAGCGCGGCGCTGCTGAGCCGGGGTATATACTCTCCGTCACGGCCCGGACGCACAAACGCGCACCCGGCTTCCCGGAAAAAGCGGTACACCGCCAGAAGCACGCTGCGCTCGTTGACGCCGGTAATATACCCCGCGCATTCAGACACGTCGATGCGGATCGCGTCGTCGCGGGCGG
>JAAYXU010000277.1 GCA_012515725.1 Clostridiales bacterium
CGCGATGACCGGGCAGGACGCCGTGACCGTGGCCGAGGCGTTCGACGGGAAGCTGGGCGTCGACGGCGTGATACTCACAAAGCTCGACGGGGACAGCCGGGGCGGCGCGGCGCTGTCGGTCAAGGCCGTTACCGGCAAGCCCATCAAATACGCCGCAACGGGCGAGAAGCTTAACGATCTGGAGCCGTTCCATCCCGACCGCATGGCCTCCCGGATACTCGGCATGGGCGATGTGCTCACGCTCATAGAGAAGGCGCAGGCCGAAATGGACGGCAAAAAGGCAGAAGAGCTGCAAAAGAAGATGATGCAGTCGGCCTTCACGCTAGAGGACTTCCTCGAGCAGTTCCGGCAGATGCGCCGGATGGGCGGCATCACTGAGCTGCTTGGCATGATACCCGGCGGCGCGAACATCAACCCCGGCGACATCGACGAGAAGGAAATGGACCGGATGGAAGCGATCATCTGCTCGATGACGCCCGGCGAGCGCGCTAACCCCGGTATCGTGGGCGCGAGCCGCAAGAAACGTATCGCCCGGGGCAGCGGAACGAGCGTACAGCATGTCAACCGGCTTTTGAAGCAGTTCGATATGAGCCAGCAGCTTATGAAGCAGTTATCCGGCAAGGGAGGCGCGCGCAGGATGCGCGGGATGAAGCTTCCCTTCTGAGCGTTGTGAATTACCGCGGAAGCGGTTTTCAATCATAAATGGTGGAGGAAGAAATATGGCAATCAAACTCAGACTCAAAAGGATGGGCGCAAAGAAGAAGCCCTTCTATCGGATCATCGCATCGGATTCGCGTTCGCCGCGGGACGGCAGGTTTATCGAGGAAATCGGATACTACAATCCGACCGTCGACCCGCCGGAAATTAAGATCGATTCTGAAAAAGCGCAGAAATGGATGAAGAGCGGAGCGCAGCCCACCGACACAGTCCGGTCGCTTATGAAAAAAGCCGGCGTGCTGTGAGGTGGCCGTAATGGATGATAGAGCGCTGGAGCTGGTCCGGTTCATCGCCGAGTCGCTGGTAATCGAGAAGGACGAGGTAAGGGTACGCATGATAGAGCGGGACCGCGCGGTTGTACTGGAGCTCAGCGTCGCCCCCGACGACATGGGCCGCGTCATCGGCAAGCAGGGGCGCATCGCCAAGGCTATTCGTTCCGTGGTCAGGTCGGCCACCTCAGATCAGAGAAAACGGTACACGGTCGATATCGTAGAATGAAAAACGAGTACCTTCTGCTGGGTACGATCACAAGGCCCAGAGGCATACGAGGCGAGATGAAAGTCAATCCCTGCACGAACCGGGCCGATCGCTTTCTGGAGCTTCGCGAGGTCTGGATTAAGGGGGATGAGATGACCTCCCGGGCGGTGACCTGCGCACATGTGAGCGGGAACAGCGTGTTTCTGTGTCTAGAGGGCGTGGAAAGCCGCGAGCAGGCCGAGGCCTGGCGCGGCACTGATCTCTATATCCGCCGGGATCAGGCCATACCCCTTGGCAGGGACGAGTGGTTTATCGTAGACCTCATCGGGTGCCGGGTGCAGGACGAGGCGGGAGAGACGCTGGGCGTGCTGGAGGAC
>JAAYXU010000278.1 GCA_012515725.1 Clostridiales bacterium
CAGCCTGTATACTTCGAATAGAGGATCGTCCCAAAAACGCCGGTCGCGCTGCGCGATTGGCGTTTTTTATTGGATTGCGCGGCTTTGGGTCCCGTTATGGTATATTTCGCGCAGTCTACTATGGTCTGCGTCGCTCCCATATGCTATGATCGTATAAACAAGGGATTAGGAGGTGTTTTCTTGAAATCCATGCGGTTTTCCCATATTTTACTCATAGGGGCGGCGGTACTTCTCGCCATCGTGGCCGCGACCGGCTTTTATCGCGTCAACGAGGGCTCACAGGCGGTGCTCATGACGTTCGGAAAGATGACGAGCCTCAAGACGCCGGGGTTCTACTGGCGCGTGCCGTTTATCCAGTCGGTTGAGGTGGTCAGTGTCAGCGAGATCCATACGCTCGAATACGGCTTCCGCACAACGCAGTCGGGCACAACAACCAGCGAGGCCGCTTACAGGATCGTGGACGAGGAAGCCATAATGCTGACGGGCGACGGTAATATCGTACGGGTAGAGGCGGTCTACCAGGTGGTCGTGGGCGACGTGCCCTCGTTCCTTTTCGAGGTGGACAACCCCTACGGCTCCCTACAGAACGCGTTCGAGACCATCATGCGGCGCAACATACAAAACCGTACGCTGGACGACGCGCTTCTCAACAAGCAGGATATAGAGCGGGAGGTGCTTCCCGATTTCCAGCGCCTCATCGCGGCCTATCGGATCGGCATCGAGGTGCGGGAGGTACGCATACAGAATATCATCGTACCCGACGAAGTGGCCCCGGCCTACGAGGACGTGAACAACGCGAAGAACGAGAAGACACGCAAGCTGGACGAGGCGGAAAGATATTACAACGAGGTGGTTCCCGCAGCGCGCGCTGAAGCCTATCGCATGGTGCAGGAGGCCGAGGCCTACCGGGCCGAGACCGTCGCGCGGGCCGAGGGCGACGTGGCGGTATTCACTCAGGTCCTCGAGAAATACCGTCTGAGCCCCGATATCACGCGCACGCGGCTGCTCATCGAAACACTCGAGCAGATACTTGGATCGGCGGATCACATCTATGTGGTTCCCGAGAACGCACCGGGGCTTATTGAGCTACTCCCGCTGGACGGCCCGATAGGAGGTAACCAATGAGTACGATCAACATTAACGATATGCGGGCAGCCCGGAACCGTTCCACGGGCAGAACCATTCGCGGGATCGTGCTGGCGGCGGCCATACTGGTCGGCGCGATTGTGCTTTTTAACATTGTCACATTCACGGTGGGCGAAGGCGAGCAGGCCGTCGTATCCCGTTTTGGCGTCATCCGGCGCATCATCATCGATCCCGATAACGACTTTGCCGAACGCCATCCGGATCTTGTGACCGGTGAGGACAGCGAGCTTAATAACGTCGCCGTCACGAAGGGAAAGGGGCTCTTTATCCGTATCCCCTTCATCGATACGGTGGAAAAGTTCAACAGCCGGCTCTTTACCTATGTGTCGGGCGCAGAGTCGGTCAATACATCCGACAAGAAGCAGTACTATATCACGATGTACGCCCAGTGGCGCATCATCCACCCGGGGCTCTTCGCGATCACGCACCAGACCGTATCCAAGGCGTCGAACTATCTGGACAACCTCATCTATCCGGTCATCATACAGAACGTCAATCAGCTAATGGCCGATGACTTCATATCCAACAAGGAGCTGCTCAGCGAGTCGCTTTCGGGTGCGCTTACGGCCATCAACAAGACTGTCAGGGGCAGCGGGATCGAGCTTTCGGACATACAGGTGCACCGCACATCGCTCCCTCCGGCTAACCTGCAGTCCACATACGAGCGGATGCAGGCCGACCGGGCCAAGGTCGCCCAACAGCTTCGCGCCGAGGGCGACGAAAACTACCAGAAGGCGGTTTCCGCCGGTGACCGGGAAGCGCGCGAGCTGGTCGCCCAGGCCGTAAAGGAGTCCGAGCAGATACACGGCGAAGCCGACGCCGAAGCGCTTGCGATCTACGCGGAGGCGTACAGCGCGGACCCGGAGTTCTACGAGTTCTGGCGCTCACTGCAAGCGCTCAAGTCGTCGCTATCGGACAATACGACGCTGGTACTGGAGCCTGATCACCCGCTCTGGGCGCGTATGATGGCGCTGCTGCGCGGCGGGGACATCGCGTCGCGCACAGTGACCGCGCAAACGGAATAACCAGCCCGCAAAGATCGGAAGGCATGGCCGCGGCCATGCCTTTATTATTTGGGAGACGGCCAGCATATCACTTTCTATGCGTCAGGTAGACATTCCGGTATGCGACTGATATAATAAGTCAAATCTTTTTCATATGATACAATCATTGGGAAAGGAGGCGGTATCATGGTCTGGTGGGAAGTAATCGCCCGGCTGGCTCTCGCGATGGTTCTGGGCGGACTGGTAGGAATGCAGAGGGAATTTCAGCGTAACGCCGCGGGCTTTCGGACGCACACGCTGGTCGCGCTGGGATCATGCGTGGCCATGCTGACAAACGAGTATCTATACCGCACATACGGTGGCAGCAGTACCGACATCGCCCGTATGGGTAGTTATGTGATCAGCGGTATCGGCTTTCTGGGAGCAGGCAGCATCGTAAAGGACGGTGTGCGCATTCGTGGCCTGACGACAGCGGCCGGATTATGGGTCGTGGCCTGTCTGGGTCTAGCCGCCGGAGCAGGCTTCTATATCGGTGCCGGAGTGGGCGCGGTGCTGGTGGTTATGATACTCACGCTCATGAAGACCGTCGAGGGCCGGTTTATGCGCAAGAAGGAGCGCATAGAGATAGGTCTGCAGATGCGCAATCAGCCCTTTCAAATGGCGCAGGTGCTGCAGGTACTCGGAGAGGCAGGTCTATCGATCCGCGACGTGAAAATGGCGGACACCGACGAAAAATGGGTAGACGTTACGATTATCACTACGCTGATCGCGAATGTCACCGCCGAGGACATATCCTCTCGCCTGGAGGGACTCAAAGGCATCCGTCTCACATCGGTCGATTTCACCTGACCGACCCGGTACTATACGAGTTTTCGGTTTTCGGTCTGTTAACAACATGAGCCGCGCTGTGCCATAATGATTTCCTAACCGATATGAGTTAAAGTCCGCACGAGCGATGTACAATCAGGAGCCGGAGCTCTTTGTGAAGGAGGAATTCCATGACCGCAGATGACCGGATACTGGTCCGAAGGGCGCAGAATGGCGATACGGACGCCTTTGAAAGCCTGGTCAGAAGTCATGAGCGCCGGGTGTACAACCTGTGCCTGCGCATGATGGGCAGCCCGGAGGACGCGGCGGACGCGGCGCAGGAAGCGCTGCTGAAAGCCTGGCGCAGCATAGACTCATTCCGGGGAATGTCCGCTTTCTCCACCTGGCTCCACCGTATAGCGGTAAACGTGTGCAACGATATGCTGCGCCGCCGCCGTCCGGCTCTTGTATCGGTCGAGGTCATGCAGGAGTCAGGCTGGGAAATAACCGATCCGAAGGCGGATGATTTTACTGAGCGAAGTGTCAACTCCCAAATAGTACTCGACGGACTCACGCGTGTATCGCCCGACCACCGGACGGTCTTGGTGCTCCGCGACATACAGGGGTTCTCATACGAGGAAATAGGACAAATGCTCGAATGCCCCACAGGCACCGTGCGCTCGAGGCTCAGCAGGGCCAGAAAAAGTCTGGCCGACGTGGTGCGCGCCATGGAACAAAACCGAAAATTGACCGTCTAATGGTGTGAGAAGGGGGTATTCAACGTGACGTGTGAGCAGTTCAGAAAAAGCATTAGCCTCTATCTGGACAAATCGATTTCCGATCAGGAAATGGAGCGCATGAACGAGCATCTGCGGACCTGTCCCGCCTGCCGGGAAGAATATGAGTCGCAGCGGGTGCTGATTGGCGCTCTGGGCGCTGTGCCCGAAGCACCTTTGCCCCCTCATTTCCATGAGAGGCTGCATGCCCGCCTGCAGGCGGAGCGGCAGATAAAGGAGGGTGTCAAAGTGAAACGCAAACTCAGGCTCCCGGTACTCTCGGCGGTTGCCGCGGGACTGCTGCTGCTTGCAGTGGGAAGCGCAGCGCTCCTGGGCGGCGATCTCGGCCTCGGACATGGCGCGACCCGAGGTGACGACTTCAGCTACACGAGTGATCAAAGCGCAGACGGTAACATGAGCGCCGCGGGAGGCAGGGCCGACTGGGCGCTGACGGGAAAGAACGCGGAGGAAGCAGCAATACCGGAGCCTGCACCCGCACCCGCAGCCCCGGGCGGTGACATGGACCTGGCGACGGCTGACATACGCGGACAGGGCGAGACGGTGCAGAAAAACGCCAACGTATCCGAAGGCAGAAAGATCATCTATTCGGC
>JAAYXU010000279.1 GCA_012515725.1 Clostridiales bacterium
CCCAGACCGCGTGGCTCGGCGCGAACACACCGGCTATATTCGAGGAATGCGGCAGACTTGAGGCAGCGCGGGGCAAGCTCCTCACGACAGCCGACATCGCCCGGGACATGGTCGATAACCACGAAGGGCTGTATATTGAAGACCGCGCCGCGCTTAATAGCATGGAAACGGAAGGCCGGAGTCTGCTGTCCGGCTACGACACCGCGGGTATCAAAGCAAGGGAGCAGGAGCTGCACGCGCTGGCCCGCGAGAGCCTTGACGGATTCTATGCGACGCTCAACGAGGAGCTCGCCCGCTGGACGCAGGATGAACGAGGTCAGTGCGCCGATTTGGTTGGAGCGATCATCGAAGCCAGCGAAGATGACGAGAAGCTAGGGGACTATGCCCAGAGCGTCGAGACGCTCTACCAGAAAATGAAGACCCTTCGTCCCGAATGGACGATGGATCTGCACAAACCCGCTCCGACTCCCAAGCCATAGGAAGCGGGAGAGCGGAGAGAAGAGGTATTCACACAGGAGATATGGTCAGGCCGGGCAGCAGCCCGGCCTGATTTATTATGGATGTTTATGACGTTTACTTGGGCGTTGGAGCGTCAGACCCAGCATGGTGATGGGAACTTCGTTCAGCTTAACTCCACCGACGCGACGCTTCCCGGCTTACCGTGGTGCTTGATGAGGCTCCGTAGCATAGGTTAACCCTCGGTGGTAATCGGTGGTAACCCCGTCCTTGCTTATCGGCCGCTCAGCGGATATAATAATCAAAAAGGAGAGAGCATGAAGTTTTCGGATATAAACTTTTCGCGGTTCGAACCGGCTGTGAGCGCCCTGGAGCGGCTCAGGAGCTATTTTTCGGAAAAGGACGCCGGTTATTATATCAAAACCTTCGGATGCCAGATGAATGTGCGCGATTCTGAGAATCTGGCCGGGATGCTGGAGAATATGGGCCTTGTGAGGCGCAAGTCAGCCCGTGAGGCTGATGTTGTTCTCGTAAATACATGCTGCGTCCGGGAGCACGCCGAAGTCAAGGTCTACGGTAATGTTGGCTCCTACTGCAAGATGAAGCGTGAGGGCAAAAATATGCTAATCGGCGTGTGCGGCTGCATGATGCAGCAGAAGCACATGGCCGACGAGATGCGCAGGCGCTTTCCGGGCGTCGATTTCTATATGGGAACCAATATGCTGCACGAACTCCCCGAAATCATGCTCGAGGCCCTCGAAAGCGGAAGGCGGCAGGAGCGGATAAAGGGCCCGACCGGACCGGTCGTCGAGGGCTTGCCCGCTTCCGGAAGGCGCGGTCCCAGCGCGTTCGTCAATATCATGTACGGATGCGATAATTTCTGCTCCTACTGCGTGGTGCCGCTGGTGCGGGGTAGGGAGCGGAGCCGTGCGCCAGGCGCGATACTGGACGAAATAGCCTCCCTCGCGGATCAAGGTTGCGTCGAGATCACACTCCTAGGGCAGAACGTGAATTCTTACGGCAAGGGCCTTCCCGATAAAATCAGTTTCGCGGGCCTGCTTCGGCAGGTCGACCGAATCCCGGGTATCCGGCGCATTCGCTTCATGACGTCCCACCCCAAGGATCTCTCGGAGGAACTCATGGACGCGATGGCCGGATGCGAGCATGTCTGCGCGCATCTCCATTTACCGGTACAGTCGGGGAGCAACGCGGTGCTCGCCGCCATGAACAGGGGATACACCCGGGAACACTATCTGGAGCTTGTCACACGGCTCCGGCAGAAAATGCCCCAAATCGATCTGACGACCGATATTATAGTCGGCTTCCCCGGAGAGTCCGACACCGACTACGAGGATACGAAATCGCTATTGCAGCAGGTCCGCTACGATTCCGCGTTCCTGTTCCGGTACTCGGTCCGCCGGGGGACAGCCGCTGAGAAAATGGCGGAAACCGTGCCCGAAGAGAGCAAGACCCAGAGGTTGTACGCGCTTATCGCCGAGCAGGAGGCCATCACCGCACAGCGGGGAGCCTGCCATGTGGGAAAGAACGAGGAAGTGCTGGTGGAGTCGGTCAGCGCCCGGGATCCCGGCGAGGTATCGGGACGCGCGAACGGAAGCTGGACGGTCAATCTCCGGGGGGACAAGGGACTCATCGGCCGCATCGTTCCGGTGCGGATCATCGAGGCGAAAGCCCATACGCTGTATGGGGAGATCGTGCAGTAACAGTATGACCGCAACGCAAGGGGCAGGGGAGAGACTATGGCAACGCTATCTCCGATGATGCAGCAGTATAAGCTGCTCAAGAACCAGCATCCTGACGCGATGCTGTTTTTCAGGCTGGGAGATTTCTATGAGATGTTTTTTGAGGACGCCGTCACGGCCTCACGGGAGCTGGAGCTTACGCTCACCGGCCGGGACTGCGGTCTTGCGGAGCGCGCGCCCATGTGCGGCGTTCCCTTCCACTCGGTAGAAACATATATAAACCGCCTGCTGGACAAGGGGTATAAGGTCGCCATCTGCGAGCAGCTGTCCGATCCGGCCGAGAGCCGGGGACTTGTGGAGCGGGACGTGATCCGTATCATAACGCCGGGAACCGTGATCGAGTCCTCGATACTCGACGATAACAGGAACAGCTATCTGGTGTCGCTTTGTACCGATGGGCTGCGCACGGCAGGACTGGCGGTCACCGACGTTTCAACAGGTGAGTTCAGCGTGACCGAGACAGCGGGAGCGGACTGGCTGTCCGTATTGCAGGACGAGCTTGCCCGGCTGGCCCCGCGCGAAATTATAGCCGACAGCGCGGCGCGGGCGCTATTTACACGCTACGAGCATATCGCCAAAAGCGTTTCCTGCCCGCCGACGCCTTTTGATGACGCTCACTACGACTCGGTGGCGGCTGCTGCGTGCATGGCCGAGCACTTCGGCGCGGACGCGGACGGGCTGTGGGGCTGCGCGGACATGCCCTGCGGACTCTGCGCGGCGGGAGCCCTGCTCGCGTATCTAAATGAAACCCAGAAGAACGCGCTAGGTCACATTAATCGCGTCAGCCCCTATCATCCCGAACAATACATGATGCTGGACGCGTCCACCCGCCGCAATCTGGAGCTTACCGAGACGCTGCGCGGCCAGGGACGCAAGGGTTCGCTGCTTTGGCTGCTGGACGAGACCCGCACGTCTATGGGCGCGCGGATGCTCAAAAAATGGATCGAGCAGCCCCTGCAGTCCTCGACCGCCATCGACGCCCGCCTGGACGCGGTGGAGGCGCTCAAAAACAACCTGATGGTCAAGGAAGCGATACGGGAAGCGCTGGGACAGGTGCGGGATATCGAGCGGATCGCGGCCCGCATTACATACGGCGCGGTAAACGCGCGCGACTGTCTGGCGCTCATGCAGTCTCTGGAAGCGGTTCCCCGTATCCGCGAGCAACTCACGGCGCTCCGCCCGGCGCTGCTTCAAAACCTGCGCGAGCAGGCCGATCCGATGGACGACGTGCGCAAGCTCCTTGGCGAGGCCATCGCGGACAATCCGCCTGCGGGTATCAAGGAGGGGGGCATCATCCGCGAGGGATACAACGAGGAGCTGGACCGCCTGCGCAGCGCGTTCCGCAACGGACGCGAACTCATCGCGCAGATGGAGAACGCCGAGCGCAAGGCGACCGGCATAAAAAACCTGCGCATCGGGTTTAACAAGGTATTCGGATACTATATCGACGTGACCAAATCCAATCTGGAACTGGTCCCTTACAGGTACACACGCAAACAGACGCTGGCCAACTCCGAGCGCTACGTGACCGCCGAGCTCAAGGAGCTTGAAGACACGATTCTTGGCGCCGAGGAGCGCAGTATAAAGATTGAGTACCAGCTGTTTCTCGATATCCGCGATGCTCTGGCGGCGCAGATACCGCGTATGCAGGCTACAGCCGAGGCCCTGGCGACGCTGGACGTGCTGGAAAGCCTGGCCACGGTGGCGATCTCCCAGGGATACTGCCGGCCAGCCATCACCCAGGATGGCGAAATCGTCATCGAGGAAGGTCGCCACCCGGTAGTGGAGCGTGCGCTGTTAGAGCGCCGTTTCGTACCCAACAGCACCCAGCTTACTATGAACCGCGACCGTTTCCTCATCATTACCGGACCTAATATGTCGGGGAAAAGCACATATTTACGACAGGTCGCGCTCATCACGCTCATGGCCCACATCGGGAGCTTTGTTCCGGCCCACAGGGCCTCAATTTCGATCACCGACCGGATTTTTACGCGGGTTGGTGCTGCGGACGATCTGTTTATGGGCCAGAGCACGTTCATGGTGGAGATGAGCGAGGTGGCCAATATTCTGCGCAGCGCGACGAGCAAAAGCCTGCTCATACTGGACGAGATCGGCCGCGGGACAAGCACGTTTGACGGGCTGAGCATAGCGTGGGCAGTCGTAGAATACCTCTGCGACCGCGATATAATTGGCGCTAAGACGCTCTTTGCGACCCACTACCACGAGCTGAGCGAACTGGAGGGAAGCGTTTCAGGCATCAGGAACTACAGCGTCGCTGTGCTGGAACAGGGGGAGGACATCACATTCCTGCACCGAATCGTACGAGGCAGCGCCGACCGAAGCTTTGGCATCCATGTCGCCAGACTTGCCGGGCTTCCCGACGCTGTCGTGCGCCGAGCAGGTGAGATACTGCGCCGTCTGGAGGAAGCCGATGTCAACAAGGCCGCGGTTACCACCAGCGCGATGGAAGCGTCCGAGACGCTCAACCGTAGCGAGGAAATCGAGCGCGAACAGCTCGACTGGTCAGTGATGCTTCCATACAGCGACATACTGCAGGAGATCGGGCGGATGGATCTGTCCACCACTACGCCCATCGACGCGTTCTATACGCTCAAAAGGCTCAAGGACAGAATGGAGCGGAAATCATGAGCGAACCTAGAATCCACAAGCTGAACGATTCGGTCGCACAGAAGATCGCCGCGGGAGAGGTGGTGGATCGCCCCGCGTCGGTTGTGAAGGAGCTGGCTGAGAATGCGATCGACGCCGGAAGTACCGCGTTAGCCATTGAGATACAGGACGGTGGTCAGGTGTTCCTCCGCGTGGCCGACAACGGATGCGGCATCCATGCGGACGATGTGCGCCTGGCGTTCATGCGTCACGCGACCAGCAAGATCGGCTCCGCCGATGACCTCTTTAACATCCGTTCGATGGGCTTTCGGGGCGAAGCACTCTACAGCATCGCCGCGGTATCGAGGCTGGAGCTTCTGACACGGACGCAGGATAGCGAGCTGGGTGTACGTGTCGTGATGGAGGGCGGCGTGGAGGCGTGCTGTGAACCAGCCGGTTGCCCGCTTGGCACCTCGGTAACAGTGCGCGATCTTTTTTTTAATATGCCTGCCCGGCAGAAGTTCATGGGTAAACCTTCCGCCGAATCGGCATTCATCGGCATCATGGCCGCAAAGCTGATACTGTCGCACCCCGATATATCGGTGAAGTTCGCAAGCGGCGGCAGAACGATCTATCACAGTCCCGGCGACGGGAGCCTACGCAACGCCATAACGGCAGTATACGGCCGTGAAATCGCGGAGAACATGATACCAGCGGAAAGCGAGCGGGGCGGCGTCCGCGTGTACGGCTTCATAGGCAACAGCGAAACATTCCGGGGAAACCGGAGCGCGGAAATGCTGTTCGTAAACGGACGCATGATCGAAAGCCCAA
>JAAYXU010000280.1 GCA_012515725.1 Clostridiales bacterium
TCCTCGTTGGGAACCCTGCCCTGTCCCGCGGTCATACTACCCTTGCGGATCAGCATCCGGGCGGCCTCGCCGGATTTCTCCACGGCGATCGCCGCAGCGCCGATACCGGCCAGCAGCAGTTTTCTCATTTCGTCGGCCAGCATGGATACCCTCCCGTCAGCAGCATTATAGTATATGATCCCTATTATAACAAGCTTTGGAGCTGCCATGCGCGGGGAAAAGAACACCCGGCGGCGCGAGGCGCCGCCGGGAGAGAATCCGGTCGGTTAATTTGGGCTTATCGTTTGTTCAGCTCACGCTCCGCGCGAGGGACGGTAAGCCTGCTTCCGGCATGCCGCGTCGACCAGGCAAAGCACCAGGCATATAAACGACACGATCAGGAACCAGAACAGGCCCGAGATCACAAATACAAAAATCGCGCTGGACACAAGTCCCGGAACAGGCGGCGTAAGCGTGAGCGCGAGCGCCGAGAGTGCGGTAAGTATCGCGGCGGCGACGCCTGTCGCGCCTCCGCCGGGACACAGGCACTGCACAAGCCCGTCACGGTGTTCAGAGCCCAGCACCGCGGTAAGTATAATAATAAGCGCCAGCGCAATAAGCGCGAACGCGAACACGAACGGAATGACCGCGGCAATCAGGGGCAGCAGCCCCAGAAATGCCAGCAGCGCTGTCAGGAATCCCAGCACAAGACCGGCGATCAGGCTGGCAGAGACCCCGCAGCGCGAACAGATGGAGCTGTCGGTATAGCTCATAGCAATACTCCTTTCTTGATGTAAGGCCGGTGCTTTATCAGCAGCTGGTCTTTGATTTAGTGTATGCGTGTACATGGACAGGCGTTCGCTGGGGCTGGGCGCGGTAAATCGGCTCACACCCCGGCCCGCGCGGAAATATCATGGTAACGAGGTGGTTCGTCTTGCAGTACGCTATCATTAAGAAAACGGTGGAGCAGCAGTTCCTGTACCGGGATACGCTGATGGTCGACGCGGCGGTTCATTTTCCGCAGCTTGCGGGCCCGGATTGCGAGGGCTTTCAAAGATTCAACGAATACTACAGGCAGCGCGCGGCGTCGCTCATAAAGTACGCGGAGGAGACGATGTATCCCGCCGCGGTGGAGCAGTACCGCAACGCGCAGATGAACGGATATCCGTTCAACCACTATATACTGTTGCAAACCTTCGAGATTACGTGCAGATCGTCGCTGCTGAGTCTTTTTGCCGATGTGTATGAGTATACAGGGGGCGCTCACGGGCTGACCACGCGAACCTCCGAAACGTGGAAGCCGGACGAGGGCCGCCGCCTTAGTCTGGGCGACCTGTTCGTCGAGGGATATGATTACATGAGCGTCATCATACCCGTCATCGAGGCCGAGGCAGCGCGCAGGCAGGCATCCGGAGAGGCCGATTATTTCGATGATCTGCCCGCGAACATTCGCCGCTACTTCGACGAGGAGAACTATTACCTCACTCCGGCGGGCCTTGTAATATTCTATCCGCTCTACACGATCGCCCCGTACGCGTCGGGAATACAGACATTTACCATTCCCTACGGGCTGCTTATCCGTAACAAGCCGCCCGGACCGCCGCCCGCCATGGAGGCGGATACTCTGTGGCAGAGCGCGCAGCCGAGTGTGCCGTAACCCGCTCTACACCGGCAGCAGGGAGGGGAAGAAGACGCCTAGCAGTATTCCGGCCGCGGCGGCCCCCGCGATAATGAGTATAGGATGCGCTTTTCGCTTCAGGGCTACAAGCGAGAGCGCCGCGATGGCCACGCCTCCAAGACTCAGCCAGTCGCCGGGCCGCAGCAGCGACTGCCCGAGCTGCGCAAATGTCAGGCCGCTGCGCAGGAGCGCGGTGCGGGCCACGAATATGCATGCCGCCGCGACAAGGCCCGTCACCGCAGGCCGCACTCCGTAGAAAATCTTCCGGCTCAGGGGCTTGCGCTGAAAACGCATGTATATGCCCGATATGCTCAGTATGATAATGAGCGACGGCAGCGCGACGCCCAGCGTCGCCGCCGCGCTTCCCCCCAATCCCGCTACCTTGAACCCCACAAACGTAGCGGAATTGACGGCGATCGGGCCCGGCGTCATCTCGGAGATCGCGATAATATCAATAAACTCAGAGGCGCTCAGCCATCCGTGAAGCTCGATTTCGCCCTGAATCATCGATATCATCGCGTACCCGCCGCCGAACGCGAACAGCCCGATCTTGAAGAACGAATACAAAAGCTGCAGATAGATCATGGGCGGGATTCCTCCCTCTGATCGTTATCCTTCCGGGGCCGCACGCCGTAGAGAGCGAGTCCGGCGACCGCGCCTCCCAGTATCACCCATATGGGGCTTACCGAGAAGAACGCGACCAGCGCTGTGGAAATGACGGCCAGCGCCAGGCCGATCGCGTCGCGTATCGAGGAGCGGCCCACCCGCAAGACCGCCGCGCCGATAAGCGCGACCACCGCTGCCCGTATTCCCGCGAAGGCCAGCTTCACGAACCTGTTTTCGCTAAAGGTGCTAAAAAACGCGGCGATTAACGAGATGATGAGAAACGACGGCAGTATCACGCCCAGCGTCGCGGCCAGCGCGCCCGGCCGCCCGTACAGCGTGTACCCGATGAGCGTGGCGGAGTTGATGGCGATAGCGCCCGGTACGGCCTGACTGAGCGCGAGTATGTCGGTAAGCTGCTCGCGCGATATATAGCGCCGCCTCTCCGTAACCTCCCGCTCGATGAGCGGCAGCATCGCGTAGCCTCCTCCGAATGTGAAAAGACCGATTTTGAAAAACGTGGAAAACAGCACGGCCAGCTGCTTTACTCTGTCCCGGCTCATATGCGGTCACTCCCCAAGTCACGGCGATTTCGCGCGCGGTCGGGGCGTTACCGCGCCTGCCCGCGCGCCTGCCTATTATAGCGGCTTTTATCGGGTTTTACAATGAAGCGGAGGATTCAGAACAGGGGGACATCATTTGCTCTGATACCGTGCCACGATTCACCACGTCAACAAAATAGTGCAACTATGCTATTTCCGGGTTGTATATGGTTGATCCCTCCATTATAATACGAATGAGGCCGATGTGAATGGGGAGGTAGATTAAATATGAGACCATGGCTAAAAAGAGCGCTGGGGCTAATCTGCGCCGCGCTGACCGTCTGTATTGCGGGCTGTACGCCGTCTATCTACACAAAGGGTGTTGGTGTCGGACGCGATTACCCCGACGACGTACTTCCGGTTTATAAGGATGCGGTCGTTTTTGAGTACGAGAGCGACGATGACGAGGAGTTCGAGTTATCTGCCGGTACGCAGGCCCGCTTCAGCAAGGTGGTCGGGTTTTACGAGGATTTTTTTGAGGACGAAGGCATCGTACCCACAGTCGAGGAGGACGACGAGGAATATTGCGCCGAAGGCGTATACAAGGGCTACTCCTTTGAGCTCACAGTGGGCGAGCCGCGCGGCCAGTGGGAGGAGAAGCTCTACAAAACCGTCATCGAAATTGTGATCGAAATATCCGGGGAGCCCGAGGTGACCGCGACGCCCGAGCCCACGACTGAACCCACGGCCGAGCCTACACCCGAAACGACGCAGGCCGTCGACCTCACAGGAGTTATAAACCTGCTCATCCGGTCCACCTGGTTTCTGCAGAGCACGACTGTAGATGGCCAGCAAACGAGCGCTATGCCGGTTAGCCTGGAGTTCTACACCGACAAGACCGGATACGCGACCTATAACTACCAGACAACCTCACCCGAGAATGCGCATTTTTCATGGGACGTGACCGCCAGCGCGATATTGATCTACTGGACAGGCGGCGTCTCTCAGGCCGTGGACTACACGGTCAGCGAGGGGACGCTGGAAATCTCCTATTCGTTGGACAACTCACAGTACGTTGAGGTTTATTCCTGGGACGCTCCGGCCATTGCGGCAGGCAATAACCTCTATGGCGCCTGGATGGTGGGGTCGGGAATGTTTACAGGTACGATGGCCTGCTCGTTCTGGCCTGACGGCACCGGATGGTTCTGGTGGGTCAACAGCGACGGGTCCGATACCGATCTAAGGATCACCTGGTACGAAAAGTCCGCCCAGACGATCGTTTTTGAGGACGAGGAAAATATTTTTGAGTACCAGTACGCGTGCGACGGCCAGTATATGGCGCTGGCGGACGACACGGACCAGTTCGATTTCGTGCGCGCGGGCGGGGCGGAACTTAATGGGGAATGGCAGTTCTCCCATAGCCTGGACAGCCAGGGGAACGAGGTCGCCGCCAGCAAATGGGGCGTTCGCTTCAATGCAGACGGGACCGGATACACGTACGCGCTGGACGACGCGGGCAGTGCCACCAACCAGCTTTCGCTTGTCTGGTATATTAACAACGACGGCGGCCTCACGCTCGTAGAGGACGGACAGTACACGACCACGTTCTGGCACCATGTGCAGGGCGAATGGATGATGCTGCGCGATCCCAATGAAAGCACCGCGTATAACGCGAACTGGATGAAGCGGGTGGGCTGACCCTCCGCCTTACGCGACAGCGAACCCTAGCTACTCCGCGCCGGACGAAAACCGTCCGGCGCTTTATTGCGCATGAGGGGAGGCATGGTGTATAATGTCAAAAACCTGAATGCGGGGAAGGTGAGTAAAATGAGCGGGAAGGATACGGTTCTTTTTGCACCCGTACCGGTCCATACGATCCGGGACCGCCGGCTCGGGGGACGCCGGTCTCTTAATAGCCTGTTTCCGATGGATCAGCCCGCGAGTCTTGCCGAATGGGAGGGACGCCGCCGGGAGATACGGGAGCGCATACTGATGGCGACGGGACTTGATCCCATGCCCGAGCCCACGCCGCTTGGCGTGCGGATATATGGCGAAATACCGATGCCGGGCTACACGGTTTCCAGGGTGGTATTCGAAAGCCTTCCCGGTTTCTATGTAACAGGAAATCTGTATACGCCCGAGAGCGCCGGGGCGCTCCGCCCCGCAGTGCTCAATCCCCACGGGCATTGGGAAAACGGCCGATTCGAGGTAAGCGACACGGGCAATATACCGATACGCTGCGCCGTGATGGCCCGGATGGGGATGACCGCGTTCAGCTACGACATGGTCGGATACGGCGACAGCCGCCAGATGCCGCACAGCCTGCCGTGGAGCCGGGAAACCGTCTACGACGGAGTCGGGCTCATGGGCATACAGCTGTATAACAGCATACGGGCGCTGGATTTCGTGCTCGGACTGCCCGGCACCGATCCCGATCGGATATATTGCACCGGCGCGTCGGGCGGGGGCACGCAGACTTTTCTGCTGACGGCGGTCGACGACCGGATCGCCGCCGCCGCGCCCGTCAATATGATATCCGCGCATATGCAGGGCGGATGCCGCTGCGAGAACGCGCCGCTTCTTCGCATCGGCCTTGGGAACATCGAAATAGCCGCATGCGCCGCTCCGCGGCCCATGCTGATGGTATCCTCGACCGGCGACTGGACCTGCTGCACGCCCGACTGCGAGTATCCCGCCCTCCGCGGCATATACAGCCTCTATGGCGCCCAGTCCCGTCTGACACAGTATCATCAGGACGCCGGGCACAACTATAACCGGAACTCCCGGGAGCGGGTGTACGCGTGGCTTTCGGACTTGACGGGGCTCGAAGTCGTAAGCGAAGACGCGGTGCGAATTCCCGACACATCACGGCTGCGTATCGGGGAGGACTGGCGTCCCGATCCGGTCGACGAAAAAAGATACCTCGAGATCCGGAATCGGTACCAGAAGAAGACCGAGGATCCCGAAGTCTACCGTACCCGGCTTGGTGCGCTGCTGGGGAAGGATACACTGCCCAGTGATCTGCGGCCGGTCTGGCACTGTCGGCAGACCGAGGGCGACATTACAGCGCTGGATGGATGCCTTGCGTCGACGGGCACGGAGCATGAGCAAAACCCGATGCGCCTTCTTTACGCGTCCGGATGCGAGCGGGCGTCGCTTGTGCTGTGCGCGCATCCGCTGGGGCGCGACGCGCTGAGACAGGACGACCAATTCCGGAATGAAGCGCGGCAGCTGGTGGGGCGCGGATACCGCGTATGCGTACCTGATCTATATTTGACCGGAGAGCCGTACAGGAAGGCCGCGTCTTCCGAAGACAGGCCTGAGTACGACGAGGCGTACAACGAAACCGACGACGTGCGCCGGATCTGCGACATCGCGGCGCTTGCGGAGGAGCTTGACGCCGCGGCTGTGCTGGGATACGGGAGGTTCGGCGGGCTGTGCGCGCTGGCGGCGGCGCTCCTTGATAAGAGCGGCGTTCTGTTCGTTGCCGAGATTGGGGACTTTGGCGCGCCCGATGTGCCGCTGCTGGGACTATACGGCGGTGTGCGCATTGATCTCATCGGTGCGCGGGCTGCGGTCGCCGAGGCGCGGCGGCCGCTCGCGCATACGCTTCCGGGATGAGCAGCAGCGCAATTACGAACATTAATGGCCTGATATATTGTAAACTGCTTTATTTCACAGTATACTATCGATATTCTACTCAGGAGTGGGGGGAATGTTCCCCTTTAGCGATGATCCCGATTTAATTTTTATATAGGAGGTATTCCCATGACCCGCATCTACAACTTCTCTCCTGGCCCGTCGGTACTTCCGCTGCCCGTGCTGGAAAGAGCGCAAAAGGATCTTCTCGACTGGCCCGGCGCGGGGCACAGCGTGATGGAGATGAGCCACCGCTCGAAGTGGTTCGAGACCATCATCGGCGATGCGCGGGAAAAGCTGCGCACGCTCATGAACATCCCCGCCAATTACAGTATACTCTTCCTGCAGGGCGGCGCGTCGTTGCAATTCGCGATGGTGCCGTATAATTTGATGCCCGCGGGCGGCTGCGCGGACTATGTGGACAGCGGCTCGTTCGCGTCCAAAGCGCTCGAAGAAGGGCTCAGGCTGGGCGACGCGCGCGCGATCGCGTCCAGCAAGCAGGACGGCTACGCCTATGTGCCGCAGGTGGATTTCGCCAAGCTTTCTCCAGGCGCGGCGTATCTGCATATCACGACCAACAATACGATATTCGGAACGCGCTGGCCGGCGATTCCCGACAGCCCCGTGCCGCTCGTCGCGGATATGTCGTCAAACATAATGGGCGAGGTGTACGACGTTTCGAAGTTCGCGCTCATATACGCCGGGGCGCAGAAAAACATAGGTCCGGCCGGACTTACCGTGGTCATAATCCGCGAGGATATGATCGGACACGCGCGGCCCGGCACGCCCACGATGCTCGACTACAGAACCCATGACAAGAGTGACTCGCTGTACAACACGCCCTGCTGCTGGGCGATTTACGTAGCGGGTCTTGTGTTCGACTGGCTGCTTGAGCAGGGCGGAGTACCCGCGATTGAAGAGGTCAACCGCCAAAAAGCCGCGCTTCTCTACGACGTCATCGATAATTCTTCGCTCTATACGGGCGTCGCCCGTCCCGACTGCCGCTCCCTCATGAACGTCACGTTTACGCTCCCCACACAGGAGCTGACCGCCGCGTTCGTCAATGACGCGAAGAACCGGGGTCTCATCAGTCTCAAGGGGCATCGGTCGGCCGGGGGTATACGCGCCAGCATCTACAACGCGATGCCTGTGGAAGGCGTACAGGCGCTCGCGCAGTTCATGAAGGACTTTGAGGCGGCTAACTAGAGGAGGAAGAACGATGAAGATACTGAGGATTAACAACATATCCGATATGGTCAACGAATATCTGCCCGAACCTGAGTACACGCATCTGACGCAGTGCGAGGATCCCGACGCGATTCTCGTGCGCAGCGCCGACATGAACGCGATGGAGCTGCCCGCGAGCCTGCTGGCCATCGGACGGGCCGGAGTGGGCGTCAACAACATACCGATCGACCGGTGCAGCAAGGCCGGTATCGCGGTATTTAATACGCCCGGCGCTAACGCGAACGCGGTCAAGGAACTGGTGCTGTGCGGCATGCTGCTCTCGGGGCGCGACGTCATAGGCGGCATCGCCTGGGCGCAGTCCCTCAGGGGCCAGTGCGACGTGCAGAAGCGCGTCGAGAAGGGAAAGGGCCAGTTCGTGGGGCCCGAGCTACTTGGAAAGCGGCTGGGCGTAGTCGGTCTGGGCGCGATCGGCGTCATGGTGGCCAACTCCGCTCACGCACTGTCGATGGACGTGCTGGGCTACGACCCGTTCATATCGGTCGAGTCCGCGTGGGGCCTTTCCCGCGCGATAGAGCGCGCCCGAAGCCTTGAGCAGA
>JAAYXU010000281.1 GCA_012515725.1 Clostridiales bacterium
CATCCTGTGGATCTGCTCCCACAGCGCCGACGCTTTCTTGTACTCGCCGCTGTTATAGCAGGCCAGCGCGTAGTAATGCTGTATCCTTATCTCATACGGATGCTGTGCGGCGACGGGCTCCATCGCACGGCGAGCCCGTTCGTGTTCGCCCATCTCACAGAGTACCGCGCCGACCCGGTAGCTGAGAAACGTGTCCCCGCCGGTCTCCTTCTCAGCCTTTCCGATGGCCTCCCACGCCGTCCTGGGATCCGACCGGAACGTAAAGAGCGCCAGATTGCACAGCGAGTGCACATGGCTCGGCTGCTGGTCGATCAGTTCGCGCACCAGCTGCGTCGCCTTCTCCGGCTGCTCGTCGTAGAAATAAGCCAGAGCAAGATTGTTCCGACTGATCATCCCCTCATCTCCCGGAAGCGTTACCTCCTCGAGCGTTTCGATGGCCTTTCGGAACTCCCCCGCCAGCAGCAGCCGGTTTCCCTCCTGCGCGCGTTCGCGCATTCGATCCAGTTCATATGCAGGTCCCACCGGGCGCAGCTGCTCCTGCTGGCTTTCCTCTATATGATCGAGTATGACGATGGCGTCCTCGATATAGTCGCCCTCGGGATCGTGGTTGAGATACTGCTCCAGGCTTTCGGTGGCGTTGCGCATATCGCCTTGCCCCCAGAAATTGCAACCGAGACCATAATAGCACTCGCCGGGCGCTTCCTCCCGCTGCATCATGAGAAGGAGTATCTCGTTTGATTCGTCGTACCGGCGCATGTCTGACAGGAGGCTGGCAAGCTCGAGGTTATAGCTTACATTGTCGGGATTGAGCTCAACGGCCTGCCACAGATGGTGGAGCGCATTTGGCACATTGTCCTCGTCTAGATAACGCATAGCCCAGCGATAATGAAACTCCCCGGACTGGTGAAAGGGCAATGCTTCTTTGTTCTTTACCGGTTTACCGGCCACCTTCTTCGTCATCCTCCGTCCCGCTCAGGGACACAAGCCTGACCAGACGGTCAGGTCCAATCGCATGCTGTTTGCTGCAGAAATGGCAGTTGACCTGCGCGGGCTCTCCGCGCGAGCGCTTCTCCGATTCCAGCTTTCATTTTTATGACTATTATACCGCCTTGCTTATTATTATGGCAAGGAAGATTCACAGGTTCCGCAGACTGTTTTTCGCGCCGCGAACTGAATCCGCTGCGACGTCTGCCCCGGGGGCATTTTGGTGAATGTTTCCAATACCGATACGGTATAAAATCCCGCCCGCTCCAGCGCGTCGGTCAGCTCCCGCGTCTCGTGTACTCGCTGCCGGTGGATCTCAGCCGCCCGCTCATACAGGCCGTCCGCACGTTCGATGAAAAACGTGAGATCCATGGTAAGCACGCGGGTTTGCGGATCGTATCGGTTCTGCCAGAGGCAGGCCGCGCTGTCAGTCTCCTGCCCGTAGAACTGCCCATTCATGGCGAGCAGCTTGTCCCGGCTGCTGATGTCAAAAAGAAACAGCCCGCCCGGCCGGAGAGCTTCCGCAACAGCGCGAAAGCACCGATCAACATCGGAGAGGGATGTGAGATAGTTCACCCCGTCACAGGCGCACACCACGCAGTCGGCGGGCCGGTGAATGCGAAAGTCTCGCATATCCATAGATGCCCAGTTCACCGCAAGCCCTTCCCGGGACGCCTTTTGGGACGCTTGGGTCAGCATTTCCCCCGATCGGTCGATGCCGGTGACACGGAATCCCCTGCGCGCCAGACGCAGCGCGATAAGGCCCGTGCCGCAAGCCAGATCCACGACCGCCGCGCCGGGTGGCACGTCGTTTTCACCCATAAGCGAACATAAATAATCGGCCCACCGATCATAATCAAGGTGGGCCATCCATTCGTCGTAGATCCGCGCCAGCGCGGAGTAAGGCTGCATGTTACGCCTCCCCGTTTTTCCCCTTTTCGCGCCGCTTGCTCGACAGCATGCCGCCGATACGGCCGGTTTCCTGCGCGGTGAGTCCGCCCCAGCCCTCCCGGTCCACCTTCTCGGACAGGCCCAGATCGGTTGCGATCTCATACTTGAGCAGGTCTTCCAGCGTGGGCTGTTTGTCCTTCTTCTTATTCTTCGCCATATCCATCACCTCTTCCACAGTATGGAAAAGATAACGGTTTTTCATACACCCAGCTCCAAATTTAGCCGAAAGCTACAATATGCCTCACGTCTATATCCGCTCCTCGGGGTCCAGCGCTTCCACGGTCTGCGCTCCGCGCCGTCCCGCAGACCCGCTCTGCTCGCCGGGCTCTCGGAAAAAGCGATCAAACGTAGCGTTCGTGTAGGAGGCCGCAATGTAGCCTCCGAAGGCTACACCAAATACCAGATAGTATCCCAGGAGTATGAGTGTACCGTACTGCCAAAATATCGATAGCAGGCCTAGCAGTATGAGGGGCAGCAGTACGAGCAGATTGAAAAACACCGTAAAATGCAGCCGTGCGATAGCCAGCAGTATGCTGTTGCGGATAATGTCCCGTATGCGCAGCTTGTAGGTTACGAGCATCGGCATCATGTACAGCGTCGAGAGCGTGTAGAATATAGCTATCACGATCATCAGCATCCGCATCGCCATCATAAAAAGCTGGGGCGAAGCGGTAAGCACCTCCCCGTAGAGCCAATAGCTCCACACAAAGAGTATGAGCAGAAGGCCATTGAGTGCCATAAGGCCCATCGACTGCTTCCAGTTGGCCTTCAGATAGTCCCTGAAGTCTGCTATCAGCCAAACATGGTCGTCGCGCGCCCATTTACGGCAGACACCTGCCATAGCGGCCAGCCCGGGCGCCAATATGATAAGACAAGGAATAAGCCCGATGATATAGTAGAAAAGCAGTGACGTAACCTTGCCGACCGTCTCGGATGTGACTGCCTCCCCCGCTTCGGTCAGTACCCCGGTGATACCCTGCAAATTGAAACCCGTCCACAGTATGACCGGAAGCGCGAACAGTACCACTATGAGGTTGAGCTTCACCATGCTCCACCACTGAACCCCCAGCACCTCGAAGAATAGCTGGAATTTATTCTGCGCCATATCCTCGGGCGTTAGGTCGGGCTTGTCACCCTTTCCGTAATACATCCGGTTAAAAAATCCACGGAACATCGGGCATCGCTCCTTTGTGTATGGGCTGGCAGTCTCTTCCCTATTATATCCGTTTTCGCTCCCGATGTCCAAAGAAATCGCCAAAATATCGCCATCCG
>JAAYXU010000282.1 GCA_012515725.1 Clostridiales bacterium
GCCCGCGCGGACGGCCGCGAGCGCCGCCGCGACGCCCGCCACGCCGCCTCCGGCGACAATGACGTCATAGGATTTGCGTACCGGAATACGCTCGTTGAGCGTGATATACTCCGCCATGAGAGCCTCCTCGCGGCCCGATACCCCATATCCCGGGCCTAGTTCTTCTGTGGGTATTATATTAGAATTGGCACGGGGATGTCAATCGCAGAAGCCGCTCCATTTTGGTTGCCGCGCGGTCTGTGCGGCGTCAGGGATCCGTTGCGCACGCGGATTCGGGAGACGCGCGAAAAGGGCGCGACCGCGCCGAATAACGAAAAAACTGTCGAACGTTGCGTTGCCGCGCCCCCTCATGTATAATGTTCGTATATATTCGTTTATTGTATTAATATATATATTTTATACCAGAAACGAGGAAAGCGCATGATCACGATTATATTCAATCCCATCGCTGCCGGTGGGCGTGCCGCCCAATCGCTGGAACGCGTGAAGGAGCGCCTGGACGGTCTGGGCCTTGAGTACGAAGTAAAGAAATCCGAATACCACAGGCACACGGTCGAGCTGGTCCGGCAGGCAGCCTCGCAGGGGGCCGACATGATACTCACGCTGGGTGGCGACGGCACCGTGATGGAGGCCGTCAACGGTATAGCCGGGCTTGAGAACGCGCCGCCGCTCGGGTTCCTGCCGGGCGGGACGGGCAACGATTTCACCCGGTCGCTGGGACTTGACAGGGACCCGGTGAAGGCCCTCGATCAGATACTGTCGGGAGGGACTGCGCAGTGCGACCTGTGGCAGGCCAACGACCGGTATTTCGTCAATCTCATAGGGCTGGGACTAGACACTGATCTGGTGGACTGGTCGAAAAGAACCAAAAAGATACTGCGCGGCATCGCCGCATACATCGCCGCGCTGCTGCTGACACTCATCACATTCCGGTATAAGAGGGTGCGCCTCACGATAGACGGAACGGTCTACGAGCGGGAGGTCATCGTGATCACATGCACGAACGGGCGGTACTACGGAGGCGGAATGCTGGTATCACCCAATGCCGACATCTGCGACGGGAAGCTCGATATAGTCATCATCAACCGGATCGCGAAGGCGAGGATCCCATTCGTGCTGGCCAAGTATATAAAGGGACACCATGTCAGCCAGCCGTACTGTGAATATATGCAGGGGTCTGAGATTACTATCGAGACGGACAGCGGCAAGCTGTACTACGAAACCGACGGCGAGGTGGATAACCGTCCGCCTGTACACATCCACACGGCCGGGCGGATCAGGGTGCTTGCGCCTGCCGGTTTCAAAGGAATGTAAGGCAGACGTAACAGTCCCGTAACCGCCAGCCCTTATAATGGGGGAGTCTGTAAGAAACGTGAGATACAAGACCAAAAGACGAATACGTCGAATCGTTTTCATCACGCTCATCGCGCTGGCGTTCATTGGCGCACTGACATTCGTCATATACCGGGCGACCAACCCGGTCGCGCCCGTCAACAAGCGAACCGTTACTCTTCCGGCCTCACCGGGAGGCGTATACGGCTGGGAATCGGGGTTCCTGTGCGTCAACGACCGGACGCTTATCTGCGTGGATGAGACGGGGCAGGAGCTGTGGAGCGCGGAGCTTCCTGACAGCGGTATGAGCGTAACGCGGGCATTCGGCATGACCGCCGCCTGGAAGGGCAGGCGGTATGCGCTCATCGACATGAGCGGCACTCAGGTGGGGTCATGGGAGATCGCGACCGATATACTGATGATGCGCTGCGGGGGAAGCGGAGTAGCACTGCTGACCCGGGAGGAGGAGCAGCACCGCCTTTGGGTGTACGACTTCAAGGGGAATGTGGTCGACGAGGCGCGTTTCCCGCATCTGTCGGTGATGGCGATGGAGTATTACGGCGACAAC
>JAAYXU010000283.1 GCA_012515725.1 Clostridiales bacterium
AAGGAGGACGTCGCGCGTCCCCCCGCAGGAACCGCAGTCCGGTCTGTACTGCGTTCTGTTTATTATACACCTTTCGGGTTCCGCGTCAATGACTGGGATTTATTCAGGGCGCACCTATTTTAAATTCTGACAAATATGCTTATACTACTTATATATTGTGTTGTTCACACCAATTCAGTCGGAGGAGGCCGTCATGCTCTCATTCCTGCCCGAAACACTCTCCCCCATGCTGCGGGGCGGACGCTTTACACCCATCGCCGAGGGCTGTTCCCCGGCCAGGGTGTACCGCGTCACCGATGCCGCGGTCTTTCCTGACTGTTTTCTGAAAATAGATATCCCCCGCCCCCGGGGGCTTGACCGCGAGGCAGCCGCCTGCATATGGCTGCGCGGCCGCTTTCCTGCGCCAGAGGTGCTCTACTTTGGGGAGGCGGGCGGAAACCTGTATCTGCTGACGACAGCGCTCACCGGACAGGGGGCATGCTTTGGTGAAAACGCCCGACAGCCTGAGCGCATGGCCCGGATGCTGGCGCGCGCCCTTTCGCGACTGCACCAATTGAGCTGCGCCGACTGCCCGCTCGACAACAGCGCTCCGGCGCTGCTCGAATACGCCCGCACGCGGATCAGCCCGTCGGCGTCCGACCCCGAAGGCTGCTCCGCGCTGACCCTTCACCGGGAGCTTACCGCCGTGCAGCCTCCCGACGAACCGGTATTCTGCCACGGGGATTTCTGTCTTCCCAACGTGCTATTTGAGAACGGGGAGCTCACAGGCATCATAGATCTGGGCGATGCCGGAGCGGGAAACCGCCATCTGGATCTGTCGCAGTGCTGCTGGAGCCTGCGCCATAATTTCGGGGAAGAACGCTTCGCGGACGCGTTTCTCGATGAATACGGCCGGGATCGCGTCGATCCCGGCCACATGAAATGGTTTTCCGATTTGTACCGATTCTTCTGACTGACTCCGTCAAATTAGGCCGCGTCTTCGCCTTTACCGTACAATCGTAATCCGATCGCCGCTTTGCACTTCCCGGTCAGCAAGCTGCGGATTAGCCTCAAGAAGCGTCTCCACCGTCACGCAGCACTCCCGGGCAAGCGACCATACGGTGTCGTCCGGACCAGCTACGACCAGAAGGAGCGGGGCCATGGTTTCAGGATCCCACTGCTCTCCCATTTCAGCCTGCGTGATTATATCGACCGCTGTGACCGACCGGGACAGCACGCGCAGCGAAAGGCCGGCCTGTACGGCAAAACCTTCGCCGCTGCGGCTCACCGACGAGTTACTGCAGTCAGCCCAAACCATGACATGCGTCGCGCCGGTCAGGTCCGATAGATCCAGTGCGCATTCGAAGGGCGATTCACCCTGGGAGCAGCACAGCGCGTCGGTTTCCCCGTCGATATAGAATACACGGCTTCTGAGACGGCCGCTGACCATAAGCCTTTCGTTTGACGGCTCGGCTATATCCACCACCGGCTCGACAGCGCTGCATACGACCCGCATTCCCAGCGGCAGCGTCTGATCAGGCGTCCAGCTTCCGCTGACCACAGCCTGCGCGGCGCATTCGCGGGGCGCTGCGCATCCGTCGGCGGACTCGCGGCTCAGCATTAGCTCGCCGCTTAGACCGTAGGCGTCCGATACAACCATCCGCGTTCCCTGCTCCCAGCCGGTGACACGCATGGATAGCGGGGTCTCCACCGACAGCACCCTCATGTTGCCCGCGATATCCTCGCAGGGACGAAGCAGCAGATCGGCGGGCATAACGCTCACGACTGTCGTACAGTCCTCCCGCAGGCCCGGAACCGATACCGGCGCGCTGAAGGGTATCTCAAAGTCCGCCGTCTGTACCGGTACCGCTCCGTCCTGAGCACGGTACAGTACGGTCAGCACCAGCGTTCCGGACACCTGCGCCTCCGCCTGGCGCGGCGTAACGCTGTCCACAACCGCGCGCGCGGTCGGCCAGAGAACCGCGCTGATATCGGGCAGCCCCGGCGGCAACTCCACGTCCTCCCGCAGCGTAACAGCAGCCGCTCCCTGACCTGCGCGGCGGCTCCAGCGCACCGGACTCGTCCTGCTTGCGGCTTCGCTGCTCGTCAGGCCCGTTACGCACATTATCTCCCCGGCGCTAAAAACCGAGACCTCCATCTCCACAACGGACTCCACCCGGAGGCTGCCGGGGCTTACCGTGACAGTGGCAGGTGCGACCGAGCAGCGCGCGTCCACGATCATACCCGACTCCACAGCGGAGTCCATCAGACTATGCTTGAAAGGGCACTGCGCCGTCAGCGCAGCGACCTCCCCCGCCTCATTAAGGTACAGCACTCCCAGCTCCACCGCCCCGGAGATCGCTACCGCGCCCGCGGCCGCTTCGGCCGATACGTTCATGAGCCGCGCGGGACAGCACAGGACCCGATCCACGCTGGTCCCCTCCGGAACCGGCACATCCACCTGCGCCACCGCCGCGGAAACCAAATCGGCAACCGGCGATTCAACAGGGATCCGCTCCCTCACAACATCCATAGATGTTCCCTCCCCCGCTCTCGGATATCACTGCTACTATCCTATTGTGGAGAGGTTGCAAGTATGTATGTTTGAGAAATAATCCGCAGCGCGCTTTCACGCGACGGCCTTCATCGGCGCGGGCATCGTCATGCGTCGGGCAGACAGATCGGCGTTCCTCCCGTGAACCGACATGGCGGCAGGCTTGGGTTGGCCATCAGCAGAGCGTCCATGCTGACGCCCAGCGCGCGCGAGCAGGACACCAGATCCATTCCCCGCGGAATCACATGGCTGCGTACCGGCTTGCAGGGTGATTCGCAGGGCATCGGACAGATGCGCAGGCGCGTCCCGGGTATCAGCTGCCGCAGATTGAGACCGGGGTTTCCGTAGCGGAGCACGTCCACTGACGTATTGCACTTGATACATATGCCGCAGAGCGTATCGCCATGCTCGACCGTATACATCATGCACGCCTGCTCGCCGCCGGTTCCCTTCGCATGGGGAATGCATACGCGGTCTCCCGCCCGGTAATTGCCCGGATTGAGCATCGGGTTGGCTCGCAGCATATCGTCCATACTGATTCCGTAGCGCTTTGCGATATGCTCCAGCGTTTCGCCCGCGGAAATGATATGGGTCGTACCGTCGCAGGGCATTCCCCTGGGTAGGCAGATGGTCTGGCCCGGAACAAGCGGTCCATCCTGGATGCCGGGATTCATAGCGAGTATGTCCTGAACCGATACGCCCATCATCCGCGCGACGCTGCTCACCGTATCGCCCATCGCAGCCCGGTAGGGCGTCGTGCCCGCGGGGCACATCACAACGTCGGGGCCCGTCTCACCGGGACCCAGCCCCAGGCCGATGAGCGGCCCGATGTTGTACCCATACCCCATGCCAAAGCCGGGGCCCATTGCGTAGCCCGGAGACGGCGCGCCATAGCCAGGGCTCATCCCGTAACCCGGATACTGCCCCATTCCCGGAGCCGTACCCGGCTCCATGCAGGGAAACTGACCGCCAAAATATCTCATATCCATATAAATATCCTCCCTGGAACGCGCCTTGCGGCGCTTTCTGTTAACAGCATATGAGTTATCGGGCCCGCACGTGATAGGCGCGGCGGACTGGAGAAAAGACGCCGTCCGCGGGAGGAAAACCTACGGACGGCGTTCTTTGCGTTCTCTGCTCTACAGCCCCATCATGAAACGGAATATCCGGTCGCCCGATTCGGGCAGCGTTTCGTGTCCGAAGTCGGGATAGATAACCATCTGCTTGGGAAACGCGATCTTGTTATATGCCGCAAATTGCGTGGAGGGCGGACAGATCTCATCCATGAGTCCCGTGAACATGAGAACCTGCGCGCCGATGCGCCGCACCAGGTGCTGAACGTCGATATAGCCCAGCTTGGTAAAGATTTCGTCCTCCCGCCTATGCAGCGGATCGAAGTCCCGGAACCATCTGCGCAGCTCTTCGTAGGCATGCTTGTCGAGATCCATGTCCCATACTCTCTTGTAGTCCGAGAGGAACGGATAAACCGGAGCCGCCCGCTTGATGCGAGGCTCGAGGCTCGCGCAGGCCAGCGTCAGGCCGCCGCCCTGGCTTCCGCCCATCGCGCCCACGCGGTTTTCGTCCACCTCAGGCATGGCCATGACGATGCCCGCGAGCTGGGCGCAGTCGAGGAATATGCTGCGAAAGAGCAGCTTCTCGGGGCTATCGAGAAGACCGCGTATGATATGGCCCCGCAGCGTGTTGCCCGTCACACCGCCGATGTCCTCGCTCAGGCCTCCCTGCCCGCGGCAATCGAGCGCCGCCACAGAGAATCCGGCCGCCACATAGGGCAGCTTACTGGTCCAGTCGCCGCTGCTGCCCGAATACCCATGAAACTGCAGGACCGCCGGATGGGGGCCCGCGTCGCCCCTGGGACGAAGATACTTCGCGTACACCCGCGCTCCTCCTACCCCCGTGAACGTCAGGTCGAAGCACTCCGCAAACGGAGCGGAAAACTCCGCGGGCTTGAGCGTCACCTGGGGGTCCAGCGCTCTCATTTCGGCCAGCGAAGCGTCCCAGAACGCGTCCATATCCTCCGGGCAGGGGTTGACTCCCTGATAGACCTTGAGCTTCTGAAGCGGCATATCGATAATTGGCATCGCGGATTCCTCCTATATACATTGTGTATTGTCTGGTATATTATATCATATATTGCAGGACGGTAAAGTTAAATTAACGCACATCGGGAGAGCGGAGCCTGCCCCCCTCTGCGCCACATTTGCATCGCCGGAAATGCAAATTGTTTCTCGGTGTAAAATTAATGTAGGGGTTTTTTAAGAAAAAGATACAAGAGACTGCCAAAAAGTGATTAAATAGAGTTAGGG
>JAAYXU010000037.1 GCA_012515725.1 Clostridiales bacterium
CTGATGCGTCTCAGCGTTTGACAAACGCACCCTAGCGTTTTATACTGACATGGCACTATATGATAAACATAAAAATGGAGATGAATGCAACGATGAAACTGCATATTGCGCGCGATATAGCCGAATGGGCCCGAATCGCCGCCGATACCGTGATGGAAACGGTCGCGGGGAAACCCCGTCCGGTGTTCATACTACCGACCGGAAGCACTCCGCTGCCGCTATATGCGGAGCTAGTACGGCGGCACGCGGCGGGAGTTTCATTCGCGCACGTCACGACTTTTAATCTGGACGAATATATTGGACTTCCCGCCGGACACCCGGAGGGATACCGCGCGTTTATGAAAAAGAACCTTTTTGACCATATCGACATACCTGAGGGGCAGTGGCATATACCCGACGGACTTGCGGCGGATCCGGATGGGGCCGCTGCTCGGTACGACGCCGCGCTTGAGGCGGCGGGCGGAGCGGATCTGGCGGTGCTGGGCGTGGGCCACAACGGGCATATAGGCTTCAACGAGCCTGGAACGCCCGCGAACAGCCGCACCCATGTCGCTGAGCTTAGCGAGAAAACGCGTCGCGCCAACGCGCGGTTTTTTAGCAGTATCGACGAGGTTCCATCCCGCGCGCTGACGCTGGGGCTTGGCAACATACTCTCGGCGCGCCGGATACTGCTTATGGCCCGCGGCGCGGACAAAGCCGACATCATTCGTGAGGTGCTTCGCGGGCCGGTGACTACGCTGGTACCGGGAAGTCTGCTCAAGCAGCACGCTGATGTCACGGTGGTACTGGACGAGGCGGCTGCCGCGGGGATACAATAGACAATTATCTGACGCTGTATAGCCCCGTGGACACGCTGTGTCCGCGGGGTTTTTATATTTGCTGCCCGGTTTCATAAAAGCGGAAAGCAACCCCTACGGAGCCGTTAACCTCATATTCAGAACCCGAATAAGAAAGAACAAACAGGGACGCGGCAGGAGCAAGCCCATTCCTACGGTTCCCAAAGTGTTGTTAGCCGACAAATCAGCACGCAACCCAGCAGAGCACTTTCACGACAGTTGTTATTTAGCAGAACAAATGCTGTTGTACTGTCCATATTTCCGCTTCGTTGACACCCGCTACATACTCTTCTATAATGAAGGGGAGGAAAAATACGCCAAGCCGCCAGCGTTGGCGGCGGATAAAATCGGGCGGAATCGCGGCCACCCGATCATATTCGATCGGCCGGCCGGGTATTCTGATAGCGGCAACGAAACCTGAGCCGGGAGGGAACCGTATGCATATGGCCGACTGGTGGGAGCCGGGCTCAAACGGCAGCGTACGCTGCCTAATGTGTCCGCACGGCTGCGTCGTCGCGCCGGGCAAGCGCGGCCGGTGCGGTGTGCGCGAGAACCAAAGCGGCGCGCTCCGGTCGCTCAACAGGGGCCTGGTCACGTCGCTAGCTATCGATCCCATCGAAAAAAAGCCGCTGCGCCGGTACCTTCCGGGAACGGCGACGCTTTCCGCAGGCTCGTTCGGATGCAATATGCACTGCGCGTGGTGCCAGAACCATAGCATTTCTCAAGCAGCGCCCGCTGCCCGGACGCTGTCCCCCGAACAGATCGTGGAAATGGCGCGGCGCGCCGACTGCCCGTCGGTCGCCCTGACATATAACGAGCCGTCGGTGTTTTATGAATGGACGCTGGACGTCGCCCGCGCGGCGCGGCGGGAGGAGCTTGGCGTCGTGCTCGTCACGAACGGCTATATAAACCCCGGCCCGCTATCCGAGCTGCTGCCCTTTGTTACCGCGATGAACATAGACCTTAAATCATTCGACGAAAAAAAGCACCGCAAATGGACGGGCGGCGAGCTGCGCCATGTGACGCGGACGATCGGAACCGTCGCCCGCTCGGACTGCCACCTGGAGGTAACGACGCTGGTAGTGCCCGGCGTTTCCGACGATCCCGGCGACATAGAGGCCCAATGCCGCTGGCTGGCCGGTCTTAGCCCCGATATACCGCTGCATCTGACGCGGTATTTCCCGAGCTGGCGCGCGAGCGCGCCTGCCACTTCCCCCGATACGCTGCGCCATCTCGCGCAGATCGCCCGCAAACACCTTAATTATGTGTACATCGGTAACCTATGAAGGGAGGAACCTCTAATGGCTGTCGAATCCGCGTACCTGATGCCGCATCCGCCCATCGTCATACCGCGGGTGGGGGGTGGCCGGGAAAAAGAAGCCGCCGCAACGACGGCGGGAATGAAAGAGGTGGCCCGGCATATCGCGCAGGCCCGATACGAGACGCTGCTCTACGTGACGCCCCACGGACCGGCGTTCTCCGATGGCGTAGCGCTGTGGGACACCACGTCGCTGTCGGGAAGCCTTCAGTCGTTCGGCGCGCGGGACGTGGCCTTTGAAAAGAAAATCGACCGGGAGCTGACCGACGCGATCGCCGAGGAGCTGGGCCGCGTGGATATACTGTGCGCGCGCCTTAATGAAAAGACAGCGGGCCGCTACCGGGTCAGGCCGCAGCTCGATCACGGTATATTGGTTCCTATGTCGTTCATCGACGCGGAGTGCGCGTCCTGCCGGATCGTTGCGCTGTCGGTGGGCGGGCTTGCGCCCATCGAGCACTACCGAGCGGGCATGGCGGCGGCCGCGGCGGCCGCGCGCGCCGGGACGCGCTGCGCGGTCATCATAAGCGGCGACATGTCGCACCGGCGAAGCGACGACGGACCGTACGGATACCACCCGAAGGGACCGCTCTTCGACGAGGCAGTCGACGAAGCCATAAAAAGCGGCGACCTGGTCGCGCTAATGACGCTGCCGCCGTCCCTCACGGATCCCGCCTCCGAGTGCGGGTACCGGCCCCTGTGCGTGGGGCTTGGCGCGCTTGATGGGCGGCGCGTCGAGGCGCGGCTCATATCCTCGGAGGCGCCATTTGGCGTGGGCTACAAGACGGCCATTTTTCAGGCGCGGGAGGAAGCGCCCTCGCTGCTGCCCGCGATCGCGCGGACGCTCGACGAGCGGCGGCGGGCGGCGCGCGAGAAGGAGGACGGTTTCATACGGCTGGCGCGCGCCGCGATCGAAGCGTTTGTCGAGGAGGGCCGCGTCCTCCAGTTTGCGCAGATCGCCGACGGGCTTGCCGGGGCGGACCGGGAGCGGCTCGAGGGTGAACGCGCGGGCGCGTTCGTGTCGATTCATCGGGGCGGGCGGCTGCGCGGCTGTATAGGTACGACCGAACCTACGTGCGATATGTTGGCCCAAGAGATCATCGCAAACGCGGTGAACGCCTGCTCGAGGGATCCGCGCTTTGATCCGGTGTCCGAGGATGAGCTGGCGGAGCTCAGCGTCAAGGTGGACGTGCTCTTCCCGCCCGAGCCCATAGAGGGTCCCGAGGCGCTCGACCCCGAGCGGTACGGCGTCATAGTGTCCCGGGGAGCGCGGCGCGGACTGCTGCTGCCCGCGCTTGAGGGCGTGGATACCGTAGAGGAGCAGATACGGATCGCGCGTGAAAAAGGCGGCATCGGCCCCGCTGAGCCTATCCGCCTCTATCGCTTTGAGGTGGAGCGACACGAGGTCGCAGAGGGAGAATAAGGGGATTCTTTGCTTATTCGGGTTCTGAATAA
>JAAYXU010000284.1 GCA_012515725.1 Clostridiales bacterium
CAGGTCCGCGGCCAAGCAGAAGGCGTTCATATGGCTGCACGATACGGCCGCAGAGCGTGTTCCGCTGCTAAAACCTCTTAGCCTCATGATGCATAGTGACCGCATTGCGGATATGGCAGCGAATCTTGCCGCACTCAAGCTGAAGCCGACCAACAACATTACGTTCCGTCTGGCCGGGGAAGACCGGTGTCTGGTCGAACGGGACGAATGGAAAGAATGGTGGCTCTCGTACAGGGAGTCCTTGCTCCCAAAGGACGACAACAGGGAGCGGATGCGCTGCTTTGTTACGGGAGAGATGGTCATACCGGCGGCTACTCACCCGAAGCTGAAGCTCGCCAGTGTGGGCGGCCAACGTGCAGGCAGTACCCTGATTGGATTCGACAAAAAATCCTTTGCCTCGTTCGGGCTGAAGCAGTCGGCCAACGCCGCCTGTTCAGAAGACGCGGCGGCGGTCTATGCCGGAGCGCTTGACGACCTCATCGTCAATGCGCCCCGCCCCCTGGCCGAAATTCTAATGCTCCACTGGATGGATCGCCCGGTCCCTCCCGAGGAGGACCCGTTCGGTTTCTTCGCCGAGATGCAGGATGCGGAGGCGGAGGAGGAAAGGGAAAAGGCATGGGCGCTCCATGCGGTGCGGCGACTTGTCGAGGCGGTGCGCACCGGAGAGCGTCCCGAGTTCACGGCAAATCGGTACCATGCGCTGCTGCTGAGCGGCACTGCTGGACGAGCCATGGTTCGAGGCGTATTCGAGGGAGAGCTGACCGATCTGTACCTGAAGGTCGGCGACTGGTTTGACGGCCTGACGATCACCGGCCCATACGGCGGCGCGCCGGCCGATCCGCCCCGGCTCTTTGCGCTGCTCACGCGGATGCTGCCCTACCGGCCCCAGGCTTCGTACAAGGACATGCACGCTGCGATGGACAAGCAGCTTTCCCCGCTGCTCGCCCGAATCTGGGAGAGTATACTGGGCGGCGGCCCTTTCCCCCAGGAGGCGGCCAGCCGTGCGCTGCAGCACATGAAGTCCCGTCTGCAGCGCTCACGCGAAGATAGACGCGAGCATGGCCTGGAAAATCTGGACAGGATATGCTGCTCCATACTCAAGCTATGGCACAATCGGGCGCAACGACATGGATTGATCAGTACAGGAGGTGTCAAATTGGAGACCAAACTCAATACCGGCCATCCGTCTCCGGCCTATCACGCGGGGCGGCTGCTCGCCGTTCTCAACCACCTGCAGCATACCGCGCTCGGGGACGTGGGCGCCGACGTGGTGCAGCGCTTCTTCTCAGCCGCATCGGTTACGCCGGGAATGGTCGTAGGCCGCCTGATCGACGGAGCGCAGCCTCATCTGGGCAAGCTGCGCAGGGAAGAAAAAATGGGGCTCTACGTCCGCTACCAGCAGCTCATAACCGATATCATGTCCCGACTAGACGACCAGATACTCGATCAGCTCGACTTCACCGGACAGACGCTGTTTGCACTGGGCTACTATCACCAGAGCGCATCGCTCTTTGAGAAACGCAAGGATTCTACGATTGAAGAGAAGGAGGAATAATCATGGCACTTCAGAACCGGTACGAATTTCTGTATTTCATCGAGTGCGTCGATGGAAACCCGAACGGCGACCCCGACGCGGGCAACATGCCCCGCATCGACCCGCAGGACATGCACGGCCTTATCTCCGACGTGGCGGTCAAGCGCCGTATCCGCAACTACGTACAGAACGTGGGCAAGGGACAGCCGCCCTATGGCATCGTCGTGCAGCACTCCACCAACATCAATCGCTTCATCGCCCAGGCGCACGAGGAGGAGAAGAGCGGCGCGAAGGCCGGCACGCGGGAAAAGACATACGCCGCCCGCAAGTGGCTGTGCGACAACTTTTTCGATGTACGCACATTCGGCGGCGTCATGACCACCGGAGCCAACGCCGGGCAGGTGCGCGGTCCCGTGCAGCTGAGCTTTCTGCGGTCGGTGGATCCTGTTTTCCCAATGGAGGCTACCATCACTCGTATGTCGGTCGCCTTCGACGTAAAGCCCAACACTTACCAGGCATATATCGACTGGGAAAAGGAGCAGCCCGAGGACAAGATGCGCACGATGGGCCGCAAGCAGCTCATTCCCTACGGACTGTACCGCGGACAGGGCTTTGTAAGCGCCTTCCTGGCAGACGAACCTACCAATAAGGGCGGAGGCACCGGTTTCTCCGAGGACGACCTGCAGCTCTTATGGACAGCGCTTCTTCATATGTACGAGCACGACCGCTCCGCCAGCAAGGGGATGATGTCCACGATTTCGCCGGTCATCATATTCAGGCACAGGGGGACCGACAGCGATAGCAGTCAGCGGGTAAATCAGGCGCGACTTGGCTGCGCGCCGGCGCACAAGCTGTTCGACCTGGTTTCGGTTAGCAGGAAGGAGGGCGTTACGCTCCCGCGCAGCTATCGCGACTATACGCTTAATATAGCGGCCAGCCGTCTTCCGGCGGGAGTAGATATAGGATTCGCTGTACCGTTTACCGGCAGGGCGCGGATTCATTGGGGCGTCAGCGATATGCCCGAAACTGACCAGCCCATCATACTGACCTGACATGTACGACGAGGACGAGCTTCTGCCGCTGTCGGCCATCTCGCAGTACGGCTATTGCCCCCGCAGGGCGGGGCTCGTCCTGCTGGAACAAGGCTGGGCGGATAATATCCATACCGCCGAAGGGACGGCGCAGCACGAAAGAGTACACGAGGGCGGCAGGGAGTCCCGGGCGAACATGGCCGAGCTCTTCGGCGTGGCCGTGCGGTCGCTGACACTGGGACTGAGCGGAAAGGCGGACAGTCTGGAGCTGTCCGCCGATCCGTCCGGGTGTCCGATCAGGGGCATGGATGGTCTGTGGCTCGTGCGCCCCGTGGAATATAAACACGGAAAGGTGCGCCACGAGCACGAGTACGAGATGCAGCTGTGCGCCCAGGCTATGTGTCTGGAGGAAATGCTGGGATGCAGCATACCCGAAGGTGATCTGTTCTACTATAACGATCATCGGAGATTCGCTGTGTCGTTTACCGCTGCGCTTCGTGCGGATGTTCGCATGGCAGCAGAGGCGCTGCACCAACTGGTAAGATCAGGCGTAATGCCCCAGTCGCTCAAATCCCGGAAATGCAGAGAGTGTTCCCTCGTGGATATATGTATGCCGGGATTGCGCGATCGCTCCACAGTCTATCGTGAAAGGCTGAGACTCATTGCTTCAGGAAAGGAGGATCCGCTCTGAAAAAGCTGCAAAATGTGCTATATATAACGCTCGACAACGGATATGTACATGTGGATGGAGATACGGTCGCCGTCATAGCGGGCGACGAAACGAAGGGCCGCTTTCCCGGACATCTTCTAGAAAGCATTGTCTGTTTCGGCAATACGACAGTCTCTACTCCCCTGATCGCGTACTGCGGCGAACGCGGCATTTCACTGGCCTTTTTCAGTCAGTTCGGCCGGTTCATGGGACGTGTGGAGGGCCCGGTCCGTGGCAATGTACTTCTTCGAACCCGCCAGTATGCAGTTATGGGCGACGAAACGCTGTCCACGTCGATTGCCTCGGCAATTGTACTGGCAAAAATAGCGAACTGCCGCTCAATCCTGTTGCGAGCCGCGCGGGAATCAGGAGAAAAACGTCAGCAGCAGGCCAGCCGACTGCACGACACGGCTGCAAAGCTTGGTACGCTTGCGGAACTAATCACCGATACTACGTCTCTTGATACGATACGCGGTGTGGAAGGCATTGCCGCGCAAACCTACTTTTCAGTATTTCAGGATATGATCCGGGGCAATACCGAAGTGTTCGACTTCAGAGGCCGCAGCAGGAGACCTCCGCTTGATCCCGTCAACGCGGTGCTCTCCTTTCTGTACGCGCTGCTGGCTCACGATTACCGCTCTGCGCTGGAGGGCGTCGGACTGGATCCGTATGCCGGTTTCCTCCATGTCCTTCGACCTGGCCGCCCCTCTTTGGCGCTGGATATGATGGAGGAGCTAAGAGCTCCGCTGTGCGACAGGCTCGCGCTGTCGCTCATCAATCTACGGATGCTGTCGGAAACGGATTTCGCTGCGACGCCCAC
>JAAYXU010000285.1 GCA_012515725.1 Clostridiales bacterium
CCGCGCTCCCGGAGGTCCTGCTCGACAGCCTCCAGAAGGGCGCGGCCCATGCCCGAAGACTGCCAGTTAGGAGACACGGAAAAGCGGCTGATGTACGCTACGTTACCGGGCAGCGTCTCGCAGCGCACGCAGCCGATGGCTACCAGTCCATTGAAAAAGCCGATACGGACGTCCTTGGACGCGAGGTCCCGCGCTATGTCTTCCTCTGTTTCGGTCAGCGCGGCTGGCGGCGCGGGCAGGCCTAGCAGCACCCGGTACTGCTCGAAAGCCGATCGAGTGATGCGCAGTATATCCGGAATATCATCTGGCCCGGCTTTTCGTACGGTCAGATTTTGCATAGCGTTTCAGGCTGGCCCATCAGGAGGGCCATGATGGCCTTCTGAGCGTGCAGACGGTTCTCCGCTTCGTCAAATACGGCAGAATGCGGGCCGTCTATGACTCCGGGGGCGACTTCCTCGCCGCGATGGGCGGGCAGGCAGTGCAGGAAAAGCGCGTCGCTGGCTGCCAGTCCCATCAGCGCTTCGTCCACATGGTAGGATATGAGCGCGGCGCGGCGCTCGGCTTGCTGGGATTCCTGCCCCATGCTGGCCCACACGTCGGTATAGACCGCGTCGGCTCCCCGGACCGCTTCGCGCGGCTCGCGTGTTATGAGGACCGAGCCGCCCGTTTTCCGGGCTATCTCTCTGGCACGGCTTATCACCTGCGCGGATGGTTCGTAACCCTCGGGGGACGCTACCGCGATGTGCATGCCGGTCTTGGCGCAACCCAGCAGCAGCGAGTTTGCCACATTATTGCCGTCGCCAATGAAGGCAAGTCTGCGCCCCGCCAGCTCTCCCTTGCGCTCGCGGATGGTCATAAGGTCCGCGAGTATCTGGCAGGGATGGTAGTCGTCCGTCAGGCCGTTTATGACAGGAACAGCGCCGTACTGGGCCAGCGCTTCCACATCGCTCTGCCGGAATGTACGGATCATGATGCCGTCCACATAGCGGCTCAGCACACGCGCCGTGTCCGCGATAGTCTCGCCCCGGCCAAGCTGTATATCACCGCCGCTTAAAAACAGCCCGTATCCTCCCAACTCATGGATGCCCACCTCGAAGGATACCCGCGTACGAGTTGACGACTTCGTGAATATCATGGCCAGCGTTTTTCCGGCAAGCAGGGGATGAGGGACGTGGTTTTTGCGCATGGTCTTGAGCCTGTCGGCCAGATTCAGCGTGACAAGAATATCTGCGGGTGACCAGTCGGCCAGCGTCAGTAAATGCTTCTGCGTAAATTCGATCATATCGGTTTCACCTCATATTGCGCAAGAGTATCATTAAGAGCTGCCGCAAACGCGTCAAGTTCCTGCTCTGTAATGATGAGGGGCGGGGTGAGGCGCAGCGTGTTGCCCGCGGCAGTTCCGGCCACAAATCCGCGCTCTAGGAGTCCCAGCACGATGTCCCGGACGGGATAGTCGGGCCGGAGCGCCACTCCTATCATGAGTCCCTGGCCACGCACCTCAAGTATCGCGGGGCTGTTCCGGGCGACCTTCGCAAGCAGCCCGGTCAGATAGTCGCCCCGGCGGCCTACGCCGTCCAGCACGCCGCCCAGGAGCTCGGTAAGCACCGTCACGCCCGCCGTACACGAAAGCGGGTTACCTCCGAACGTGGTGCCGTGGTCGCCGGGATGGAACGCCGACGCGACCTCATCGCCTGCAAGAATCG
>JAAYXU010000286.1 GCA_012515725.1 Clostridiales bacterium
ATTCCGCAAGGCCTGTTCCTGCAATCTCGAGGCTTATTGGTATAAATAAATTCATTTTGGAGCGTTTTCATGTCCAAAATGAAACTTGCGTCCACCTTTTTTTCATGTGGGAATAAGAATACCATAGACAGATATAAAATACAAGCGGAAAAACCGATCCGGAGCGACAGTATTTAAACAACATATATTATGCATGGTTCATAATGCCGGGAAGCTTTTACCCTGTTACAAGTTCGGAGCGACAGAAGATAACGAAAGCTGCTTCCGGGAGGCCATCTTTATTGTTTATACACCCAAACAGAAGACTATGCTGACAGCTCTCGGGCATATACGGTCATTTCCCTGCGGCCAATCCCATCATCTCCGCGGGATCATTCCTCCGCGCCGGGCTCCTTGGTCTCGTCTGCTTTTTCGGCCGCCCTTCTGCGCCGCATCACGCGGCTGCGTATATACTGAGAAAGGATCAGCCGGAATACCGCTGCGACCGGTACCGCAAGGAGCACGCCCCACAGCCCGAACAGCCCGCCGCCCACGATGATGACTAGCAGCACCCAGAACGGGCTCATTCCCAGCTTGTCGCCCATGAGCTTGGGGGAAATGATATACGCGTCCAGCGCCTGTATGACTCCCAGTGCGGCGCAGACCACCAGCGCACGGATAGGATTATCGAGCAGCATGACGACTACCGGAAACGCGCCCCCAATAATTGGCCCGATATACGGAACCAGATTGGTCACCGCTACGATCGTGCTCATGAGCACGCTGTAGCGCACGCCGATGATAAGAAAGGCGATCTGCGCCAGCACAAATACGATAAGCGACTCGAATATACGGGTCCCGATGTAGCGCCCGAATACCCGGTCGGCGGCCTCCAGCAGAGACGTGAAACGCCGGGTTCTCTCCTCGCCAATGAGCGACGTCATCGTCCTTCGCATACCGCTTCCTATACGGGGCCTCTCTATCAGCAAATAGATCGACAGCACGAAGCCCAGCAGGCCGTTGAGGAGCCCGCCTATGAGCGACTTGGCGCCCTGCGCAAGTCCGGGTACGATCAGAGGCACCCACCCCTCTACCGCTTCGCGCAGTCTTATGAGCGCCTCGTCGATATAGCTTTGTATCGGCAGATAACTGAACGGCTCCCTGCTTATAATACCCATATACCACTCGTTGATCTCGGCGATGTACGAGGGCATATTGGACACAAGGTCGGTCAGGTTTCGCACGATGCCCGGGATGATATACCAGATCGCAACGGCTAAGAGCGCGATGAGCGCCAGATAGATCGTAAGGATCGACGCGATCTGCACGCGACGCCTTGAGGTGGGCTTCCGGAATACCCGGCAGAGCAGCCGCTCCAGGAGCGCCGCCGCGGGCGAGAGTATATAGGCCAGCGCGAGCGCGAAGAAAAACGGGGACAGCATCGACCAGAGAAACCGAACCGATCGGAAGAAACTCTGCCACAGATCGGTGGAGCTGTCCAGCAGCCGCCAAAAGAGTATGATGGCTGCCGCCGTACAGAAAGCATACAGGCTAATGACAAGGTATCGCGGATCCAGCCGTTTCTTCATCCCTGCGCTCCTTTCTATTCACTCGGTACATGCGGCCCGCTACGGCTGCGCAGCCTGCCGCCTAGCAGTCTCGGAAAGCTCCAGCCCGCTGTTATTGTCGAGCGCCCACTGTATCGACCAGTCGTTCTCAAAAAGCAGCACCGGCCGGTCGGCGTCGTCCCGCGCCCGCATCGTGGTGCTGGTAAGCCTGAGCGCCCGCGCGCCGGACTCCCCGACCCAACGCACGCTCCTATACGGCAGGTTTTCCAGCCTGACCTCCACTCCGTATTCGTTCTGGAGTCGGTAGCTTAATACGTCGAACTGCAGAACGCCCACCACGCCTACTATCAGCTCCTCGCGGCCCACATCCTGCTGCCGGAAAACCTGTATCGCGCCTTCCTCGGAAAGCTGGCTGATCCCCCGGACGAACTGCTTCCTCCGGAGCGAATCAAGCGGAGCGACACGCGCGAAGTGCTCGGGCGAAAACATCGGAATCCCCTCGTAGCGAAATGCCGGAGTTCCGTCCACCAGCGTATCTCCCAGATGAAATATACCCGGGTCGAATATGCCGATGATGTCGCCGGGATATGCCCGCTCAACCGCTTCGTATTCCTGCGCCATGAACTGCCGGGGTTGCGTCAGCTTAATTTTACGGCCCTGCTGCACATGGGTGACCTCCATACCCTTTTCAAACACGCCCGAGCAAACGCGCAGGAACGCGAGGCGGTCATGATGAGCCGGGTTCATGTTGGCCTGAATCTTGAAAACGAACGCCGAAAACCGCGGATCGTCGGGCTCAATGAGCCCGTCGTCGCTCATGCGGGGCGCGGGAGGTGGCGACATGCGCAGAAACCGGTCGAGGAATCCCTCGACGCCAAAGTTGCTGATCGCGCTGCCAAAAAACATTGGCGTTAGCTCTCCGGCCCTCACGCGCTCCATATCGAGCGCGTCGCCCGCGCCCTCTAATAGCTCGATATCCTCCATGAGCCGCCCGTACCGGTACTCGCCCAGGCGAGCCCTGACAGCCGGATCGGCCGGGTCGCCCGTCACGCTGCGCGCCTTGCGCGCGCCGTGGTCCGTTTCACCCTCAAAGAGCTCCACCCGGCGCAGATCCAGGTGATAGATCCCCGCGAAATTGCCCTCGGTGCCGATCGGCCAGTTGATCGGGCACGACGCGATGCCCAGCACCCGCTCGATCTCGTCCATGAGATCATAGGGGTCCTTCGCGGCGCGGTCCATCTTATTGACGAACGTAAAAATCGGTATGCCCCGCATCCGGCACACCTGAAAGAGCTTAATGGTCTGCGGCTCCACGCCCCGTCCTCCATCGATGAGCATGACGGCGCTGTCGGCGGCCATCAGCGTTCTGTACGTGTCCTCCGAGAAGTCCTGGTGTCCGGGGGTATCGAGTATGTTTACGTCGATGTCCCGATAGTGAAACTGCATCGCGCTGCTGGTGACCGATATACCGCGCTGCTTTTCGATTTCCATCCAGTCGGAGACAGCGTGGCGGTTGGCCTTGCGCGACTTCACCGATCCGGCCAGATGAATCGCGCCGCCGTAGAGAAGCAGCTTCTCCGTCAGAGTGGTTTTA
>JAAYXU010000287.1 GCA_012515725.1 Clostridiales bacterium
AAGTAACCGGAGGGATCCTGGTTGCGCACGATGAGATCGATCATACCCTCGACCTCATTCATATGCTGCTCGTCTCTGGTGGCATGGTACACATAGCAGGCGGCCTCGATCCATTTGGCGATATCGGAATCCCAGTACTGATGGGGCTTGCCCGGCTGCCCCTCCTTCCAGTCAAAGCGGAGCGCGTCAAAGCGTCCCGACAGCGTGAACTGCTCGTGAATCGTGCGAAGCGTAGAGGATGCGTTGATGCTCTGACGCTCGAGCCAGAACCCTTTTGTGATCGAAACATCGGTATACGGTACAGGTTGTATGTTTTTCATCAGGAACTCCTTGTGGCCCTTGTATTATTTCATTGTTCATTTATAATGATAGTCAAGTACACGATAGGACGCAATATCCAAGACCGGATATAAAGTGAGATAATCAGACTATGATCACTATTCACGGCCAATCGGATTTTACCATCAGCTATGTCTCATCGGGTATGTTCCTGGGCAGCAACTGGATCCACCCGCAGCGCACCATCGATTCTTACGAGCTGCTCTTTGTAACCAAAGGAGAGGTCTACCTCGACTACAACCAGGAAAGGCACGTGCTCTGCGAGGGCGACGCGATCATGATCTATCCGGACAAACCCCATGGCGGCTACAAGATCAGCCAGGGTGATACGTCGTTCTACTGGTTTCATTTCCTGCTGTCGGATCCGGCCTTCATATCGGGCCTTCCCGAGGTGCTGCGCATAGAGGACGTTCTGAAGATGAAAACGCTTCTCAACCAGCTGCTGGACGTGACCAACGCGGGAACCTATAGCCCGTACGCGGCGGATCTTATTACCGCGACAATACTGTGCGAAGCGGCCGTACAGCACAGCCGGAGCATGAAAAGCGGCAATAAGCGCATCGTCAACGAGATCGCCGAATGGATTCGCATCAACAGCGACCGCCCGCTGACCGTCGAGCTGGTGTCCGCGCAATTCGGATACAACGGAGAGTATTTATCGCGTCTGTTCAAGCGCTCATTCGGTATCGGACTAAAGAAATACATATATAGTGAAAGAATAAAGGCGGCAAAGAACCTGCTCATATCCTCCTACTACTCCATTAAGGAAATCGCCCACAAGCTGGGCTGGGACAATGAAAACCTGTTCATCAAGTTTTTCAAGTACCACGAATCGGTCAGCCCGAAGAAATACCGCGAGCTTTATATCAACATGCATCTAAATAAAAAATAACTATTGGCGTGTCGCCGCCGCCCAATGCATAAAGTGTATGCATTTCCCGATTGTCGAGGTCTGATTTTATCACTTATTATCAGATTTTTGAACTTGCGCGGGCATCATGTCCGTAATAGACTAACATGTATGAACCATCATCTCCCCGCATGACCGCGATATCGTATTCACCGGTCCCCGGTTGTCACGACGCTGCCATTACAGCATGAACAGGAAGGATTTTATGATGGACAAACACTGGACCGCGATGCACCGGCAGACCACGCTTCTTCCCAGTGAGTACATGCGCCGCTTCACGAAGTGCAAGTCGTACCTGAAACGACTCCGGCAGGAAAACCTGTTGCTGTATTATGAGATCGAGGCGGGGCTTTTCCACGCAATGCGGTGGATCGACGGGCTGCACGGCGGCTGGGACTCCCCCACGAGCCACGCCCGGGGTATGTTCACAGGGCACTGGCTTTCGGCGGCCTCGATGGCCTACGCGTCCGACAGGGATGCGGAGCTCAGGCTGCGCATCGACGATGCGGTGGATATACTCGCCCGCTGCCAGGAGGAGAACGGAAACGGATGGGCGTTCGCTGTTCCGGAAAAGCAGCTTCTCTGGCTTAGACGGGGCGGCCGGGCCGTCAACTGCCTTTACAGCTTCCACAAAACGATGATGGGCTACATGGACGCCTTCTTGTATGCCGGAAGCAGCCGAGCGCTCGATATCATGAGGGGTTGCGCCGACTATTTCTACCGCTGGAGCGACGACATAACGCGGCAGGAGATGGATCGGATCATGGACGACTTTGAGAGCGGCGGGATACTCGAGGTATGGGCGCAGCTTTACGCGGAGACGCACGACGAAAAGCACCTCGCGCTCATGCGGCGGTTCGAGCGGCCACGCCTGTACGAGGCGCTGCTGGAGGGCCGGGATTTCCTGACCAACATGCACGCGAACACGACGATTCCCGAGATACTGGGCGCTGCCGCGTGCTATGAGGCGACCGGAGAGGAGCGCTACCGCCGTGTCGTGGAGGCGTACTGGGATCAGGCCGTTACCAGGCGCGGCATGTACGCGACCGGAGGCCAGACCTGCGGAGAGATCTGGACTCCGGCCGGAGAGCTTATGACCCGCCTTGGCGAGCTCAATCAGGAGCACTGCACCGTCTACAACATGATCCGTATGGCCGACGCGCTGCTACGGTGGACGGGCGACATGAAGTATGCGGACTACATCGAGCGCAACCTCAAAAACGGCGTGCTCGCGCAGACATTTCTCACAGCCCGCTCGGTTGAAGTTTTGAAGGACCCCTATCCTCCCCGCGAGTATCTGGTCAGCTATTTCCTGCCGATGGGTTTCGGCGTAACAAAAAAATGGGGTACCGAAACCGACGACTTCTGGTGCTGCCACGGTTCGGCGGTTCAGGCCAACGCGCAGTTTACCCACCGGATATTCTACGAGACGCCCGATGGAATCGCGCTGGGACAATACATACCGGCACGGCTTGAGCTGGGAGAAGGAACGATTACGATCGAGCAGGCCGACATGAGTGGCGAGCACATCAGCCTGACGGGCGTCCGCGCGGCGGAGCGTCCTCACCGCCCCGACACGCTCGAATACGTGATCCGGATGGACTTCCCGCAGGAAAAGGAATTCACGCTGCTGCTGCCCATGCCCTGGTGGCTGAGCGCTCCGGCCCGCGTAGACATAGACGGAGAGAACGTCCTTGGCGAAAAAGGACGGTTCCTGGCTATCCGGCGGGCCTGGCGCCACCAGACCGTCACCGTCAGGCTGCCCAAGACCCTGACCGCAGAGCCCCTGCCCGGCGAGCCGGGCGTTGTGGCCTTCATGGACGGTCCGCTGGTGCTGGCGGGTCTCACCGACGGGCAGTATGCGCTGCGCGGGGACATGCGGAATCCCCGCTCAATACTCCGACCTCACGAAGAGCGTTGGTGGAGCTCATGGAGGCCCACATGGCGCACGATCGGGCAGACAAAGACCATCGTGTTCGTACCCGTACAGACGATCACCGAGGAGCGGTACAATATATATTTCCCTGTTTCAGAGTGAAGCGGAGACACAGCGACGGATCACGCATCCCCCTTGTGAATGAGCTTGCTGATTTTCCCGCTATATAGGTCGATCATGCTTTCCGCGTATTCCTCGTTCATCCCCTCGGCAAATATATGAAATACCGGGGAAGCCGGATCGGGCGCGATGAACACCCAGTTGTTCTGTTTTCTGATCTTGATGCCGCCGCTGCCGGTCTGGCCGGGATCGGCCTCCTTGATGAGCGCCCGCATGATGTTGCCGCGGGACTCCCAGGGGCAGTGCACCCTGCGCTCGCGGATGGCGCCTGTCGGCATCCGGTCGATCATTTCCGACAGGCCCAGCGATTCCTCGGTCAGCATCCGGTCGAGCGTCAGCAGAAAAGCCGGCCCGTCCAGCATGGTAATGCGGGTTCGCTCGCCCATCTCCTCGGCAAGCCGATGCATCCAGTCGGAGGCGAGGTAACCGGTATCCCCGGCGCGCGCGGCTCCGGTGCGCAGGTTTGTTTCGAGCGCGCGCGGGAAAATCGGCGAAACCGGGACAAATCCGTCATGCCCCGAAAGGTATTTCTTGGCCGCCAGCGCGCGCAGTGTTTCGAGCTGCCGCGTGCTGAGCACGCGCCGCCGCTCGTCCTGCAGTATCAGCGTATCGCCGTACTGCGTGATCTTCACGGCAACGGCGTCGCTTTTCCCGGGGAAATGCTCGCCCTTTATGAACCGAACGCTGTAACCCCATTTCTCGAGCTGCCGCGCGCAGTAGGGGCCCAGTTCCTCGTCGTCGCACAGCACGTCGAGAGAGGATAGCACCGAATCCATAGGCTTTTTATGCTCCCGCGCGTACTGCCGGGAGAGCTGCCCCAGCGGCGTGATTTCCCCGATGAGCGCGTCGCGCACCGGCTGGGTCATGGCCTGGCTGAGCGCGCTTTCCATGCGCTGCGCGTCTTTCCTGCCCAGAGCGCACCCGTACGCGTCATAGAAGGAAATCCGCCACCGCCCCCGGCCCGACGCCACATGAACGCCTCCGGCAAGCGCGTGTTTGCGGATCGCGTACCGGAGCATGTAGGGCGGCGCGTCCTCCATCACGTCGCAGTTCAGACCCATCAGGGAAAGCGACGACTTGAACCCATTGAGTATCGCGGCGGCCGCCTTGGAACCCCAGCAGCACAGACCTACGCGCGAATCGGTTCTATGCAGACCGGCGAAAGCGCCCGCCGCCAGTGCGATGTACTCGGGCGTAATGTCGCGGTTGATCCATCCGCCAATACAGCCCTCGGAAATGAGCTGCTTGGGCTGGCAGTGGTTCCATACTATATCGTGTGACACCTCGTCGTGGTTTTCGATGACTTTTTCAGGCCAGATGCGGACGCCTCCATGTATGCGCACATCCTCGCCCACCGAGGTGTTCGGGCCCATCGTGACCCCCTCGAACACCCGGGTTCCCCCCGCGATCTTCACGCCGCTGCATATGATCGCGCCGCGTATCTCGGAGGCGGCGCCGACGATTACATTATCCCAGAGTATCGACCGCTTGATGCTGACCCCGGCGTTGATGCGGCTCTCGCGCCCGACTACGGAACCAGGCCCGATTACCGCGCCCTCGGCGATATAGGCGTCCTCACCGATATAGCAGGGAGCGTGAAGCGTCGCGCTCGAGTGAATGAACGGATGTCCGCTCAGATAAATGCCCGGGCCCACGGGCTGCCCGTCGATCGGAAGCCTGATGCGGCCGCTGAGGAAATCCTCATGCGCGCCCCTGTATTGCTCGGGACTTCCGATATCACACCAGTACTCGTCGGTAACATATCCGTACATCGGACAGCCGTCGGCCAGCAGACGGGGAAACAGATCCTTTGAGAAATCGTAGGGCTTTCCCTCGGGAACCTCGTCCATGATCTCCGGCTCCACGATATAGATGCCGGTATTTACAAGATCGCTGAAGACCTCGTCCCACGGCGGCTTCTCCTGAAAGCGCACGACGCGCCCGCTCCGATCGATAATAACGACGCCGAAACGGACGGGCTCGGGGGATTTTTTGAGAACAAGGGTCAGTCTGGCCCCTTTCCGGCGATGAAACGCGTACGCTTTCTCTATGTCGATATCGACCAGCGCGTCGCCGCTGAGCACCACGAACGGCTCCTTGATGCATTCCATCGCGTTGCGCACGCTGCCCGCCGTGCCAAGCGGCGTATTCTCCACAAAATAGTGCAGCTTGACGCCCTGCCTGTCTCCGCTGCCAAAATATCTCATGATGCGGCCCGGAAGATACTGCATCGTGACGGCCATTCGCTCGATTCCATGCTTTCTGAGAAGCTCTATACCGTATTCCATTACAGGCTTCCCGAGAACAGGAACCATGGGCTTTGGAAGATCGCATGTCATGGGCCTAAGCCGCACGCCCTGACCTCCGGCCATGATAACCCCTTGCATGAATACTCCCCCTTGCATAACGCATCGTTTTGAGTAGTATTCATGAACACGCCGGAATTTATACATGCGTATGGGCGGCGGCAATGGCAGCAAGTGCGCGCCGCGGCAGTATCTTCCGGTGTGGGGAACGTTTATTTATAGAAATTTATAGGTTAACTAAGCACCTCTCTTAATGCTTATTTCAAAGCTCAGCTCCAAAAAACGCACCGCCCGGCGGATTGCCGGGCGATGCGGATAAGCGGCGCTTGGCCGTCCTGTTACTCGTAGATTCCTACGCCCCAGGGCTCGCGCGTGCGGAATGGTTTCTTATACCGGGACGCGCTGCGGGTCAGTCCCTTGCGCTCCAGGCACGCGATGCAGGCGCGTGCGCAGGCCGCCGCGATCCGGTTGGGCGGGGCCAGGTGGTAGCTTGTGTCGGGGAACGCGCCGTTCTTGCAGTAATGGCACTTTTTATAGTCGATGTCCGCGATCAGTATCTCTCCCGCGCCGTAGTCGACGGTCTTGCCAGCGCCCATAGCGCCCAGCGGGCACTCGTGCGCGCAGGCCGCGCACCGCTCCCGGTCGCACAGGCCGCCCGCGAAGGGCTCGTCGGGAGGAAGCTCGTATTCGGTAAAGAGCATTCCCAGCTGCTGCCGGACTCCGAACTCCGGCGTCAGGAACAGCCCGTTATAGCCGACCTCTCCCAGTCCCGCGCTGGTGGCGGCGTATTCGAGCGAGGGGGTTACGTTGGGCGCGACCTTCGCGTTGTCAAACACCACGCCGTCGGGCCAGCGCTGCGGCGCGAGCGGCGAGCAGGGTACCGCAAGGATGCCCTGATCCTCGAACCGGCGGCACAGGTCGTAGGTGTACCACGGATGGGTCTGTCGGGCGATGCTGATCCAGAATGTACCCTCCTCGATGCCCAGGAACTGGCCGCGCGGGATCTCCCGCGCGAAGGCTATCACGGACTTCGCGGTGGGAAGAATGCTCAGCGGGTTCCACTGGGGCGCAACGTTTTCATACCGGCTGATGGGCGCGACGCCGATGAGATCCAGTCCCAGCTCGTCTGCCCACTGCCGCAGCATATCCTTGTTCATGCCTCAACCTCCTCCTCCGGAGCCAACCGGCCCGGAACGGTTCCTTTCTTGACGAGATGCCGGTAGCATGCCTGTACGCACCCGCGCGCGCCGCAGATAGGCCCCGGGCGTCCCGACTGACCGATTTCCTTGTAGCCGGTCGCCATGCGGCCCTGATAATCCACGCGCGTCGATATCGCAAAGCCCAGCCGGAACGCCTCAAACCACGAGAAACTCGTTTCCTTCACGTTCATGTTAAGGCCCGGCAGATCCTTGCGCACGAACGGCGACGCCAGAGGATTGATGCCCCAGTGCGTCACTTTGCACTTGCCCAGATCCACATCTCCCCAGCTGAATGTGCGGCCTTCGACGGTGACGGATACTTCCTTTCCGCCCAGCGCGTAGCCCGGACATCCGCGCACGCACGCCATGCAGCGGTCGCACAGATGCTCGCGCATCAGCGGGTCGGGCTCCAGCTCCGCGTCGGTCAGTATGATGGTGAAGCGCTGCCGCGGGCCGAACTGCGGCGTCAGAAAAACCTTCGACCATCCCAGCTCTCCCAGTCCCGCCAGCGCCGCCGTAATACGGGTATGCACCGACACGTCGGAGGGCATTCTGCCGGGGGCTACGGGAAGCCTCTTGGCGGGCTGCTCTAAGAGCGTCGCGCTGCCGCCGGTGTGGACTGCCTCGTGGCCGTTGGCGGCAAGGAACCGCGCAGTACCCGAAGCCGCGCGGCTGAGCGTTCCGCATGTGCCCGCTCCGTAGCCGTATATCCAGTAGGCGGCCCAGTCGGTGCCCTGCTCGATGCCCTTGTAGCTTCCCTCGAGTATGCGGCAGGCGATGACGATCACCGACCGCGTCTCAGGATATATCGACCAGGGATGGGTCTCGGGCGGCGCGTCGGCAAAGCGCTCGATATTAGCGATACCCACGAGATCCGCTCCCGACATACGGGCGCATCGCTTGACCTGCTCACTTGTAATCATCATAATCCTCCATTTCCTCAGGCCGCATTCCCCAGGGCGCACGTACCCGGAAATCATGGCTGTAGCGGCGCATGTCCTCGTGCTCAAATGAGGCGACGCAGGCGCGGCCGCAGGCGGCCTTGAGCCTGTTGAGGCTGCTCAGTCCGCTGACTGGCTGGCTGAAGCTCACAAGCTGGTTGCTCTTGTTGATCTTGTGGTAGAGCTCATCCCAGCCCGGCAGGAGCTGCGTGTCGGTGTATACGCCGTTGGGGCAGACCTTGCAGGCGTTTTCATTGATTAGGCCGATCTCCATTTTCTTGCCCATGATCGTCAGCGTCATGGACTGCGTGGCCGATAGCGCTCCAAGTGGACACAGCGAAGCGCATTTCTTGCACTTGGTACAGATGGTCTCCATGCTGATGGGCGTTCCCGGGAGCGGCGCGTCGGTGATCGCAACCCCCAAAGACTGGCGGATACCGAACTTTCGGGTCATGAAAAGTCCGCAGTATCCGATTTCCCCAAGTCCCGCGGCCACAGCCGCGTATTCGACGAGGATGCCCACATTGGGCGCCACCGCTCCATCGCGTACCGGCCGGCCGGGCATTGCCGCGTCGGCGCTGGGGACGTACGGAACGCAGTTATAGCCCTCGCGCTCCACGATTTGCGCGACCTTAATAGGCTGCCCGTAGTCCCAGCGTCCGGCCGGGCTCCATACCGTTCCTTCCTCCAGTCCCCGGTAATCGCCCCGCTGTATCTCGGTCGCCGTGACGATGACCGACTGCGCGCCGGGCAGTATCGATGCCGGGTGAGCTGCCGGTGCAAGCCCTTCGAACCGCTCGATGGGGGCGACGCCGATCAGAATCTCACCGGTATCGCTCATGCACGCGAGCTTGTCCAGTATGGACATGAATCAACCACCTCCGTTTATTCAGGCTCTAAGCCCTGTCACTATACATGATACCGTCCGCGCGTCCGTATGTAAACGCTATAAACAATCAAAAAGTTGCACTATTCGCTCATCCGCGCTTCCTTATTGTGGAATCCTTCTTAGCCTGCTGGAAATGATGGATTTATCGGTAAGCGGGGTCCCTTCTTATGAATCAACATGTCTATCTACAGATTTTACGCGCCACGGTTGACAGATCCGCTCTGAATGCATGCTGTACGGCGGTCGTTACCCGGATGCC
>JAAYXU010000288.1 GCA_012515725.1 Clostridiales bacterium
GACGTACTCGACGCGCTAAAGTACGAGCGTTTCGTGACGGAGGTGGATCCGGATACGGCAAAAAAGGCCAAGGCCTCTCTTGACCGTATGCTAGCGGTGGTGTAAGATACCCTTCAAAGGCATTCGCCATACAGACTCACGCGCCGGTCCCCTCGGGGGTACCGGCCGTTTGTCCCGGAGGAGCCGAGGGAGAATATTAATGAGAGAATCCGTTTATGAGCCTGACGGCCCGATTGAGACAGTCCGGGCCGACGTGGTCATCGTGGGCAGCGGACTGGCGGGCCTGTACGCCGCGTACCATCTGAGCAGGAAGCTGTCTTGCGCACTCTTTACGAAGGAAACCCTGGAAGTCAGTTCCTCCTCATTGGCTCAGGGCGGTATAGCCGCCGTCACCGAGCAGAACGACTGCTTCAACTACCATTTCGAGGACACGATCAAGGCGGGCGCGGGCCTGTGCGACGAGAGCGCCGTTCACGTCATTGTGGAGGAGGGCCCCGGCGACATCGAGCGGATGCTCCGTCTGGGCGCACGGTTTGATACCGATATATCGGGCCACCTGCTCACCGCGCGTGAGGGCGGCCATGGAATGAGCCGGATACTGCGCGCAGGAGGTGACGCGACCGGCCACGAGATGGTGCGGGCGCTCAAGCAGACCATACTGCGCACGCCGGGCGTGACGGTGCACGAGAACACGTTCGCGGCCGACATCGTCATGGACGACGACGGCCACGTTGCGGGGCTGCTTATATATGAGGAAGGCCGATGGGTCTACTGCGCCGCGCGCTATGTGATAATCGCCTCGGGCGGTATCGGGCAGATCTATCGCTATACCACCAACCCGAGCGTCGCGACCGGAGACGGAATGGCGATGGCGCTGCGCGCAGGCGCGGCGCTCAAGGACATGGAGTTCGTCCAGTTCCATCCGACGGGACTCTATACCCCCGCCAACCGCAACCGCCAGTGCTTCCTCATATCCGAAGCGGTGCGCGGCGAGGGGGCGATTCTCTTAAACGACGCGGGAGAGCGCTTCATGGAGGGCGTGCACCCGATGCGCGAGCTTGCTCCGCGTGATATCGTGGCCAGGGAGATATACCGGCAGATACAGCACCAGAGGTCGCCCTTCGTGCGGCTCGACATCACCCACAAGAGCAGGGATTTCCTGCGGGAGCGATTTCCCACGATATATGCCCGGTGCATGGAGAGCGGCATAGACATCGCGACTGAGGCCATCCCGGTGGGGCCGGTGCAGCACTATATGATGGGCGGTATCCGCACAGACCTCTGGGGCGCGACCAACGTACCGGGGCTGTACGCGTGCGGAGAGGCAGCATGCACCGGAGTGCACGGGGCGAACCGGCTGGCCAGCAACTCAACGCTCGAGTGCCTGGTGTTCGGCAGGCGCTGCGCGACGCATATCAACGAGCGGGCGGACAGCGAGCCGCCGCGCGAGAGTCTGCCCGGCCATCACAGGCGGCAGCGCGTCGCTGTCGATATCGAGCGAGAGAAGAACGAAGTCAAGGGTATCATGGTCAAGTACTGCGGCATCATCCGCAGAGGCGATACCATGCGCAAAGGCCTCGACCACATCACCGGGCTGCTAGGTCGGCTGCAAGACGCGGCCCTGACCACGACGCACGCGATGGAGCTTTATAACATGGCGCAGGTAGCCCAGCGAATGCTGTCGGCGGCCCTGGCCCGGAAGCGGTCGGTGGGCTCTCATTACCGTACGGACGAAGGGGAGGACTGCGATGTTTGACAATAATGAGCTGCGGGAACTGATCGCGCGGGCTTTCTCGGAGGATGTGGGAACCGGCGACATCACGACGCTAAGTACGATTCCGCGGGACGCGCGGATAAGCGGCCGCTTCATCGCCAAGGAAGAGGGCGTGCTGTGCGGGATCGATATAGCGCGGGCGGTATTCGAGTACGCGGACCCCGCGATAGAGCTGGAGGCGCTGCTCCGGGACGGGGACAGCTTTGGCGCGGGCGACGTAATCGCGAGGGTACGCGGCAGGGCGATACCGGTGCTGACCGGAGAGCGCCTGGCGCTCAATTTCCTGCAGCGGCTATCGGGCATCGCGACCCGGACGCGCGCCGAGACCGAGAAGATAAAGGGCACCAAAGCCCGTATCGTCGATACCCGCAAGACGACGCCGGGACTGCGCGTATACGAGAAATACGCGGTACGCGTGGGCGGCGGAGGCAACCACCGCTTCAACCTGGCCGACGGCGTGCTCATAAAGGACAACCATATCCGCGCGGCGGGCGGTATCGCAAAGGCCGTCGCCGCAGCGCGGCTGCGGGCTCCGCACACGCTCAAAATCGAGGTGGAAACCGAAAACCTTGCTCAGGTAGCCGAAGCGCTCGAGGCTGGGGCGGATATCGTCATGCTGGATAATATGACCACCCAGGCGATGGCCGAGGCCGTGTCCCTCATAGCCGGACGCGCGCTCGTTGAGGCGTCGGGCAACATGGACTCCCGCGATCTATATGAGGTCGCCGCCACGGGCGTCGACTATATATCGATGGGCGCGCTGACCCACTCGGTCCGAGCGCTGGACATAAGCCTTCGGTTTGACGAGGGCTCCCAGGGCGCTTGACAAGAGACGCGAAGACATGTACAATATGTAGCGCCGAAAGGATGTTCGGCCACTACATATGGATTAGGTGATCGCTTTGGAGTTATCAGCCAACGCGCTGGAGGTTCTGCGAAAGCGCTACTTTATACGCGACGAGAACGGGGATCCCGCGGAGGACGCGCCGGGCATGTTCCGCCGGGTGGCAGGCGCGATCGCCGCGGTGGAGAGCCGGTACGGCGGCGAGGATAGGGTTTCCGAGCTGTCCGACGCGTTCTACCGGATGATGGCGGAGCTTCGGTTCATGCCAAATTCGCCCACGCTCATGAACGCAGGCCGACCGCTGGGGCAGCTGTCGGCCTGCTTTGTGCTGCCTGTGGGCGACAGCATGGAGGAGATATTCGACGCGGTCAAGCACGCGGCGCTCATTCATAAAAGCGGCGGCGGCACCGGGTTTTCGTTTTCCCGGCTGCGCTCAGCCGGAGAGTCGGTGCGCTCCACCGGCGGCGTCGCGAGCGGGCCCATCAGCTTCATGAAGGTATTTAACGCGGCGACCGACGCGGTCAAGCAGGGCGGGACGCGCCGGGGCGCGAACATGGGCATACTGCGCGTCGATCATCCCGACATACTCGATTTCATACGCTGTAAGGAAGACTCGGCGCAGCTAAACAATTTCAACATCAGCGTGGCGGTCACCGAGGAGTTCATGCGGGCCGTCGAGCAGGATGGGGAGTATGAGCTTATCGCGCCCCAGAACGGGCGCGTTGTTGGCCGGCTGCGGGCAACCGACGTGTTCGGGCGGATCGTTTCGATGGCCTGGAAAAACGGCGAGCCGGGCATCGTGTTCATCGACCGAATCAACCGGGACAACCCTGTTCCCGCGCTGGGCGAGGTGGAGAGCACGAACCCCTGCGGCGAGCAGCCGCTTCTTCCCTACGAGAGCTGCAACCTTGGTTCGATCAATCTGGAGCGCTTCGTTGCGGACGGCGCGGTCGACTATATCTTGCTGGGTGAAACCGTCGATCTGGCTGTTCGCTTCCTCGACGACGTAATCGACGCGAACCGGTACCCGCTGCCCGAGATCGACGCCATGACCCGCGCGACGCGCAAGGTGGGTCTTGGCGTCATGGGATTCGCGGGCATGCTCTATGAGCTGGGCGTCCCGTACGACAGCGACGAGGGCGTGGCGCTTGGCGAGCGTATCATGTCGTTCATAGAGGAGCGGGCGATCGCCGCTTCCCGGGCGCTGGCGTCTGAGCGGGGCGCTTTTCCGGCATTCGGGGAGAGCAGGTTCGCGGACGGTGAGCCGGTGCGAAACGCCACGGTCACGACGATCGCTCCCACCGGCACGATATCGCTCATATGCGGCGCTTCCAGTGGTATCGAGCCGCTCTTCGCGCTCAGCTATGTGCGCAACGTCATGGACGGCGCGCGTCTTACCGAGGTAAACGCATGCTTCGAGAGGGTGGCGCGGGAGCGCGGGTTCTATTCGCCCGCACTGATGGACGAGATCGCGCGGACGGGTTCGCTGCGGGGGGCGAGTGGGATTCCTGAAGACGTCCGGCGCGTATTCGTTACGGCGCACGACGTTTCGCCCGAGTATCACATCAGAATGCAGGCGGCTTTCCAGCGGCATACCGACAATGCCGTGTCCAAAACAGTCAATTTCCCGGCTGACGCGCCCGAGGAGTCGGTACGAAAGGTATTCATGCTGGCCTGGTCGCTTAGCTGCAAGGGCGTGACTATATACAGAGACGGGAGCCGGGACAGCCAGGTGCTCAGCGCGGGCGCGGAGTCCGCGCAGACCGAGGAATCGCACCCGGCGCAGGAACCTGACACGTTGGCCGCCCTGTCGCCCCGCGAGCGGCCGCGCACCACGTGGGGATTCACCGAAAAGGTAAAGATCGGCTGCGGGAATCTGTATATCACCGCCAATTTCGACGAAAATGGACTGTGCGAGGTTTTCACGAATTTGGGTCGGGGAGGAGGCTGCCCCTCCCAGTCCGAGGCGACGAGCCGCCTTCTGTCCATGTCGCTGCGGGCGGGTATGTCGCCCGAGGTACTGATTGAGCAGCTTCGGGGTATCCGGTGTCTGGCTACGATGCGACGCAAAAACACGGACGGGGGCATCGAGGTGCTTTCATGTCCGGACGCGATCGGCCGGGTGCTGCAAAAGGCGCTGGATATGAGACGGCGGTTGGGAGACGCGATACCTGCCGGTACGGCCGGGGACGGCGCGCTCCCGGAACCTTCGAAAAAAGACACGGCCCGATCGGGAGGCTGTCCCGAATGCGGCGGCAAACTGGAGTACGAAGGCGGATGCGCCGTGTGCCGCTCCTGCGGATACTCCAAATGTGGATAGGACGCGACGCCGTGCCCCCGGCTGGCCCCGGGCGCTGGCGGGAAGGAACTGCGGATGATTTCGCCGGTTATGTTTTGGCGGCGGAAGGAACTGCTGGATTACTTTGAGCGCAACGAGCGGTACGCCGCGCCGATGCTGGGAAACCTACTGTCCGCGGGGTTTATGAACCTCCCGGGACGCCTTCGGTGCGGCGACTACTTTTTCGTGCGCCGCGACGGGGAGTTGTACGGCGTGGCCGCGATTTTTAATGACGGCAACATGATGGTATGCCTTAGCGCTCCGTGGACGGAGGAAATACTCAACCTCACGGCGGCTATGGACTGGCATACGCTGTGGGATTACTCCTTTGAGCCCAGCGTGGGGCTGCGCTTAAAGAGCATACCCGGCGTATACGAGCTGCGACCGCTGATACTGATGGAGCGGGATACCGCCGCTCCGCTTTCCCCGATCCCGGAGAGCATCGAAATCATACGGGCCGACATGGCTCCGGGGGATCCGGGCGTCACGCTTTTCATACGGGACTGCATGAGGGAGTGCTTCAGCTTTGATCCCGATATGCGTGCCGTGCGCAAGCGCCTGACCGAGCGGACGCGGGACGAGTGGTATCTCATAGGGGCTGTGAACGGAGTCAGGGCAGCGCAGGCCCATATCCAGGCGTGGACGCCCCGGTACGGCGTCATAGGCGGCGTGGGTACGCTTCGCCTATATCGCGGACGGGGACTGGCCCGGGCTGTAACCACCCGGCTGTGCAGCTATATCGAGGAATCGGGCCGCGTCCCGATCCTGACGGTGGACCGCGGCAACGAGACGGCGATTGCTCTCTATCGCAGCCTTGGTTTCCGGGAGGTGAACCAGACGTTCGCCTGCCACCGGCGGACTTAACCCGAGCGTGGGTTTGGGACGCGCCCGCAAGCGGTCAGGGCGGCCGGGCACGGCTGCGAAAACCGGGCCGTCTGCCGAATTTACGCAAATATAAGCGGTCGATCCATAAAAACTGTTTGAAAAAACCTTTTTTTCTGATACAATGGTTTACGCAGTGAATTCGAGCCGCCCGGCGGCGTTTATTTTGTGCAAAGGGGACTGACAGATGAAGCAGTATGAGACGCAGAAGATCCGAAATATCGGCCTGCTGGGCCACGGCGGACAGGGGAAGACAACGCTGGCTGAAGCCATGCTTTATACATCCGGGGCGATCGACCGGATGGGCCGTATCGAGGACGGGAACACGATCACCGACTTTGATGCGGAGGAGCAGAAGCGCGGATTCTCAATATCTGCGGCGCTGGCTCCGGTCGAGTGGAAGGATCATAAGATTAACGTGATAGATGTGCCGGGATATTTTGATATGGTCGGGGAAGTCGCGGGCCCGATGCGCGTTATCGAGGGCGCGGTCATCGTTTTAGGCGCGGCCGCGGGCCTGGACGTGGGCGCGGAGAAAGCCTGGGGGAACTGCGAAGCGTACAGTGTGGCGCGTCTCTTTTTCGTCAACCAGCTGGACCGCGAGAACGTATCCTACAGCCGCGTGCTTGACGAGCTCAAGGCGAAATACGGATCGGGGGTTGTTCCGATAGCGTGGCCGATACTAGACGGCGGGTTTAAGGGATATGTGGACATACTGGGCGGAAAGGCTTATCTTTTCGAGGGGAAGGCTGTAAAGGAAACGGCCATACCCGATGATCTGGCAGATACCATATCCGAAATACGCGACGGTATCACAGAGGCCGCGGCCGGAAGCGACGAGGAGCTCATGGAGAAGTTCTTCGAGGAAGGTACGCTGACGGGCGAAGAGATAATAAAAGGTCTGCGCGAGGGCGTGGCGAACGGGACCGTAGTACCCGTACTGTGCGGCTCGGCGCTCGAGAACAAGGGCACGGCGGCGCTCCTTGATACGCTGATAGGGTTCATCCCGTCGCCCGGCGAGACGACCCCCGCCCGGGGCGTGGTTCCCGGAACCGACAAGGAGGTCACGCGGAGCGCGCAGGACGATCAGCCGCTTTCGGCTTTCGTATTCAAGACCGTGGCCGACCCCTTCGTTGGCCGTCTTTCGTTCATAAAGGTCATGTCGGGTACGCTTGCCGCCGGCGCGGCGGCGGAGAATGTCGCCGCTGGCAAGAACGAAAAGATCAACCATGTCTACACGATGGTAGGCAAGAGGCAGCTTGAGCTGGACGCGCTGCGCGCCGGTGACATCGGCGCGCTGTCCAAGATCAACGCCAATACAGGCGATACGCTCTGCGACCCGGCCGACAAGATACAGTATCCGCCTGTCGCGTTCCCCGAGCCGTGCATCTCCTTCGCGGTCATGGCGGCCAAGCAGGGCGAAGAGGACAAGGTGTTCAGCGGTCTGGCCCGGCTTCAGGAGGAGGATCCGTCCTTTACCATCCGAAAGTCCGCCGAGACAGGCGATACGCTGCTCAGCGGCCAGGGCGAGTTGCATCTTACAATTATCACGAGCAAGCTCATGAACAAGTTCCGCACACAAGCGGTTCTCACCGATCCGAAGATTCCGTATCGGGAGACTATTCGCAAGACCGTCAACGCGCAGGGCCGCCACAAGAAGCAGACCGGCGGACACGGCCAGTTTGGCGACGTGTGGATCGAGTTCTCCCCGATTGTGGACGGTTCGGCGGATTTTGAGTTCGTGGATCGCGTGGTGGGCGGCGTCGTACCCCGGCAGTACATCCCGGCAGTCGAGAAAGGCCTGCGCGAATGCATAACCCGGGGCGTTCTGGCGGGCTATCCGGTAGTGAACCTGCGCTGCGCTCTCTACGACGGCTCGTACCATCCGGTCGACTCGTCGGAAATGGCGTTCAAGATCGCCGCGCACCTGGCATTCAAGAAGGGCTGCGCGGATGCAAGCCCTGCTCTGCTCGAGCCCATAGACCGAGTCGCCGTGCTGGTTCCCGACGAGTCGATGGGCGACGTGATCGGTGACCTGAACCGCCGCCGCGGCCGCATCATGGGCATGAACCCCAAGCCCGGCGGGTTGCAGGAAGTGCTTGCGGAGGTGCCCGAGGCCGAGATGTTCAAGTACGCCACCGATCTGCGCTCCATGACTCAGGCCCGGGGCTCCTTCACGATGACGCTGGAGCGCTACGAGGAAGTGCCGCCCAACATCGCCCAGAAGGTCATAGAGAAAGCTAAAAAGGATCTGGAAGAGGAAGAGTAATAAGCCAGAGGGCAGCATGCCACCGGCCGCGGGCCGGACAGAAGGGCCGGCGGTATCATCCACGGCCCTTTATGATTTTTGCGGAGGCGCGAATGAAGCTGGTCGCCAGAATATTTCATACGGTGTCGGTATCGCTCGCGGCGTGCATGGCCGCGCTGCTTGCCGCCCTGTGGCGGCGGCTTCCCGACGCGGTACCGCTCTTGTTCGGCGCGGACGGGAGCGTCGCGGCTGTCGTGGGCAGGATAGCGCTTGCGGCGCTGCCCGCGGCGGGCGCGGCTGTGTCGTGCGGACTGCTGCTGTCGGCGCGGATACGCGCAGGCGGCCCGGAGCGCCGCGAGCGGCGGGCGGCCCTCTTGGCGGTCGCATCGGCGCACATCGTACTCATGATACTGGTTGTTTTTCTATACATCGCGGGCGGAGCCCGCGCCGGCGCGCCGATGCCCGGATTTCCGGCGGCGCTGGGAATATGCGCTCTGATGCTGCTCGTTATGGAGGGTCTGCTGATCCGATACGGGCGGCTGGGGGGCAGATAGAGAGGTTCGCTTGATCAACGGGAATATCACTGGCATCCGGCGGTCGCTGCTGGACGAGATGGAAAAGATGTACGAGTCCGACATGGAGACGCTGCGCCACGAGTTCGTATCGACGGAGCTCATGGACGCGCTGGCTGCTCTGAGCGGCCGCGTGAACCGGGAAATATCGGTCTATATCGCGCGGGACGGCATGGTCATGGACGTGTCGGTAGGACGGCACGACCGGGTGGGACTGCCCGATCTGCGGGTAAGGCGGGGCGCGCGTCGGCTCACCGGTATCCGCTGCATCCACACCCATCCCGACGGCGACCCGCGGCTTTCTTCGGTGGACGAGAGCGCGCTAAAGCGTATGCGATTCGACGCTATGGCGTCGCTGGGCGTGCGGGACGGACGCGTGATCGGGATGGAAGCGGGTTTCCTGTCGGAGCTTGGGGATGACGGCAATTATCGCGTTGAGCGGATGGGGCCCTTTGCGCGGCGCGAAATACCCCACGAGCTGCTGCTTAGTCAGATCGAGCGGTGCGAGCAGCGTATCTCCGAGACCGCCACTCGCCTGAGCGCGCAGGCTGTGCAGCCCGACAGGGCGATACTCGTGGGCCTCGACAGCGAGGATTCGCTGGAGGAACTGGCAAGGCTCGCAGACACAGACGGCGTCACCGTGCTTGACCGCGTGCTGCAGAGCAAATCCGTGCCCGACTCCGCGACATACATAGGCCGGGGCAAGGTGGCCGAGCTGGCGCTCATGCGGCAGTCCCTGGAGGCAAACCTCGTGATCGTGGACGAGGAGCTGACAGGCGCGCAGATACGAAATCTCGAGGAGGAACTGGGGTGCCGGGTCATCGACCGCACTATGCTTATACTCGATATATTTGCGGGGCGGGCCACGACACACGAGGGCAAGCTGCAGGTCGAGCTTGCCCAGTACAAATACCGTCTTCCCCGGTTGGCCGGCAGCGGGCAGGAGCTCTCCAGACTGGGCGGAGGCATCGGTACGCGCGGCCCGGGCGAAACCAAGCTGGAAAGCGACCGGCAGAAGATCCGCCGCCGAATATACGAGCTGGAGCGCGAGGTGAGCAGGCTGGGGGCGCGGCGGGATATTCGGCGTCATCGGCGGGAGCGCAGCCGCATCCCTGTCGTGTCGATCGTCGGGTACACGAACGCCGGCAAGAGCACGCTGCTCAATGCGCTGGCGGGAAGCAGCGTGTCGGCTGAAGACAGGCTTTTTGCGACGCTCGACCCGGTCACGCGCCGCGTGACGCTGCCCGGCGGTCAGGAAATCCTTGTGACCGACACCGTGGGATTTATCAGCAAGCTGCCCCATGACCTCATAGACGCGTTCCGCTCAACTCTCGAGGAGGCGGTTCATGCCGATATACTGCTGCATGTGGTAGACGCCTCCTCAGAGCGGATGGAGCCGGAGTATCAGGTAGCCGAAGGGGTGCTGCGTTCTCTGAGCGCGGACCTTTCCCGGCGGCTCGTGCTTCTCAACAAATTCGATCGCGTGACCGACGGCAGACGGCTTGCGGGCGCGGACGGGCCTCAGTTTCCGGTGTCGGCGCTGACGGGGGCGGGCATTGCCGACGTACTGGCGCGTATAGAGTCCATGCTCCGCGAGGACGTGCGCAAGGTGACGCTGATCATTCCCTACGACCGGGGAGCGCTGCTCTCCGAGGTGCACGACCGGGCGCTCATACTCTCCCTGGAGTACCGGGACAACGGCGTGGAGGTGGAGGCTGAGATGGACGCGGAGCTGTACCGGCATGTGATGGACGCGCTGAGGCCCGGGGAGAACGAAGACAATGATCGTTGAGATGGAGGAGCGGCATATACCGGATGTGGGCGGACCCGAGGGGGAATTCGCGGTAATAGGCCGCATCGTGCC